>JAUYCD010000049.1 GCA_030692375.1 Candidatus Latescibacter sp.
CAATCCAACCAGTAAACCTTCTCCATTGAAGAGTCCCCCGCCGCTGGAACCGGGTGAGATGGCCGCTGTAGTCTGAATCAAGGGAGGCGGTCCGCCCCGGAGCTGAGCGACGATTCCGTCGGAAAGGGAAAGCTCCAGACCCATCGGCGCTCCCACGGCATAAACCGGGACCCCCACCTTCAGGCTTGCTGCCTTGCCAAGCTGCGCCGGTTTCCCTGTAATACCCTTTGCATCGAGGAGGCAGATATCCTTGTCCCGGTCTTCCGCGTATAGAGTAGCGGGGACAAACTGTTTGCCACGGCCCACCTGGTAGGAAGCACCCCCTTCCACAACATGGGAGTTGGTGGCGATCTTTCCGGAAGGGAGCAGCACACCGCTCCCCTGGGCTTTCACCTTGCCTTGGGCGTCCAGAGTTTTTACGACAACGATCGAATCCTTGACTTTTTCAAAAACCTGGTCGGGCGTAAGGGCGTGGACTTGTGCAGGCAGGGTTGCGAGGAAGAACACAGCGATGATCAGCTTCAAAACTGATGGTATATTCATCATTGTCCCCCTTACCGATAGAAGCGGATACATTGCTTTGCATAAAAGGAATTGGATATTGAAGCTTAACTTATATATCCCCGACAATCTTGTCGTAGAAATCGACGTAGTTGTCCTTGTCGGCGCCAGCACGAAGTTCCATAGCGGCGCGGGGGTGACGGTTATGCTGGCCTGTGATGATGTAGGGCGCGAGAGGTCCCCATTCCATGCTCTCGCGTAGTTTAACGAAATGGTCCTGTATGAGCTTCCAGACCGGGCGCCGTTTAAATTTCGGGTTGCGGAGAAAGCCGATGAGCAGCTCCATCGGGCAGTTGCCTGCGCCGCGGCCCAGTCCCGCCATAGTCGCATCGACCCTATTGGCGCCCAGGATGATCGCTTCTATGGTATTGGCGAAAGCAAGCTGCTGGTTGTTGTGGGCGTGGATTCCCACCTGCTTGGCGGTGCCTTTGACAGCCTCGATGTATTTCCCCACCAGGATGTCAAGCTGTTCACGGTAAAATGCGCCGAAACTGTCTACGACTACGATCACATCGACCGGCGTTGCAGCGATTACCTCCAGCGCCTGGTCGATTTCCGCGTGCTGTACGGTGGAGATGGCCATCAGGTTGCAACTGGTCTCATAGCCTTTTTCATGGGCGTCATGGATCATTTCAACTGCTTCGGGAATCTGGTCGACATAGCAGGCCACCCGAATCATGTCCAGGACGCTCTGGTCCTTGGGCAGGATGTCGGTTTTCCAGTCGCTCTTGCCCGCATCGGCCATTACAGCCAGTTTCAGGCCCGTGGACTTCGAATCGTGGTTGCCTGTGACCCGGCGGATGTCCTCCTCGTCGCTGTGACGGAAGGGGCCGAATTTTTCTTTGGGAAAGAGGCGCTTGGAGTTCTTATACCCGATCTCCATATAGTCCAGACCCGCCTCGACGCATGCTTCGTAGACCGCCTTGACAAAATCGTTTGCAAATTGATGGTTATTGATCAAACCACCGTCGCGAATGGTGCAGTCAAGCACCTTCAGCTCCGGCCGGTAGGTTACCCAGGGGGCTTTCATCATCATGCTCCTTTCGGATTCAATTGCCGGAAAGAACGAATAATCTATCCGGCAGAATTAAGGTTTTCTTTTTTTCAGGTTTTAGTGCGTGCTACGCTTCACCGATCATATTCCAAAAAACTGAACTTGTTCCGTTACCCGTTCACCCTTCAGGTACACATCATGAACATCCAGGTTTTTATCCAGAACAAGAAAGTCGGCATCTTTACCGACAGCCAGGGATCCTTTCATGGCATCGATATGGAGAATTCTGGCGGGTGTCAACGACGCCATTTCCCAGACTGTGGATAGCGACAGGGTGGTGACCCGAGGCTGGATTTTCAAACAATCCGACAGCGTAATAGCGCTCGATGCAAGGATTCCCGGACGATCGGGAACCACACCAACCCTTGGATTCTCGATAAGACGGCATTGTTTCCCATTCCGGGGTCCGAACGCGTAGATTCCCGGCGGACAGCCGGCGCCCCGCAGCGCATCGGAGATAAACGCCGTTTTTGAAGTTCCCTTTACACGGCGGACGAACTCAACCAGCCTGGCGCCTACATGAATACCGTCAGCGATGATTTCAGTACTCAGATCATCACGCATGAGGACAGTTTCGAGCACTCCCGGTTTCAGCACATAATTCTCACGGTATGCTCCCGGCATGGCGGAAAACACATGGGTTGCATGGGAAAGGCCCAGTCCGCATGCAACGTCGATTTCTTCATAGGAAGCATTACTGTGGCCGATGGAAAAAATCACCCCCAATTTGGAAAAATGGGAGATCATTTCACCTGCTCCCGGCACCTCGGGTGCTATAGTGACCAGCTTGAGTACATCAGTATACGGTTCAAACTCTTTCCACTCTTTTTCCGATGGCGTGCGGATCATTTCTGCCAGGTGACAGCCGTAGTAGCCGGTGTTAAAATACGGCCCTTCAAAATGAACGCCGTAAATATTGGGGAACAGGGAGCGGTTTTCACGAACACACCGGCATACAGCGATCATTTCCTCTGTCGTGCAGGAGCCGACGCCGGCAAGGAGAGTTGTCGAACCGCGTGCAAGGTGATATGATGCAGCTTTTGCGATATCCTCGATGTCGCCATCGGCAAAATCGGAATTCAAAGCCCCGTGACAATGGATGTCGACCAGACCCGGCCCGACACTATATTCGGTGAGATCAATAATTTCGCTTTCAGGATAGTGCGAAAGTTCATCTTCAGCTACGAAATTCGCAATCTTTCCGTTTTCGACACAGATGCATGTTTTGTGAATTTCAGGCGCCGGTTTATACAGGTCGCCGCACTTGAATATTTTCATTTAATGACCTCAAATGATGCGATTATTTTAATTTTTACTTGATGATGCGGCAAAAAGTAAGTTGTATATAATTTTTCTGGCGTTTCTTTACCTCACCCCCTATCCCCCTCTCCTAGTCAGGAGAGGGAGTAACTCATTATGCGCATTGTTTTTGCCCTCTCCTAATTAGGAGAGGGTGGCCAAAGGCCGGGTGAGGTTTCGACAGGACTAAAGACTATGCATAACTTTTTGCCAAGTCATTTTACTTTGTATCTGCCGGCGGCTTTTTTGTATTTTCAACTCCGGGTTTTAAACCGTCGATGAACCATCCATACCTGCTCTCCTGATCCGGGATATTAGCAGGAGCGCCTTGATACACAACCTCCCCTTTGTTCAGAATCGCCAGTTTATGGCAGGTACTGGATATATCGGCGAGGATGTGCGAGGTCATAATGATGACATCGATTTTTTTACTTCGTTCATTCAACATATTCCTGAATCGAATCCGTTCTTCCGGAGAGAGACCCAATGTCGGCTCATCCACCAAAAGAATGGTGGGATTGCCGATGACCGCCTGTGCTATCTCAAGGAGTCGTTTCATGACTACGGACAGATTATTGGCATCTACATCTCCAACTTTGGAAAGACTGAGCGATTCTAGTAAATCATCAACTTCTTTCTGACGTGTTTTTTTATCGAAAAGGCCCGCAAGACTGGCGGAATAATCGAGATACTCCCTTGTTTTCAATTTTGTGAACTGGCTGAATCTCTGAGGAAGGTACCCGGTTAAGGAACGTATCCTGCCGCGGTTCTTATTCAGATCATGCCCATCAAACGTCACCTTTCCCCCGGTCGGCTTTACTAAAGTCGCCAAAATACGGAGCAGGGTGGTCTTACCGGAGGCGTTAGGCCCAATTAGACCGAACACGCCGTTTTCAATGACCAGGTTCACATCAGAAAGTGCTTGTGTTCGATCATCGAATACCTTGCTCAGTTCGCACATTTCTATTCTCACCGTATTTTCCCTCCTGCCCGAAACTGTGGCTTCATCATTCCATTTCCAAAATGCTCACACCATGCCTTAAAATATACTCGGCGAAACTCCCGCGTCGTGGAACGGTTTTAACCTATCTTGTCAGGCCACAATCGTGTGAACGTCACCCGGCAGCCGACTCAGAATCAACTCCTTGAGCTGCACTTTCTTGGCTGCATTGTCGATGTCAATGCCCACCAGATTCCCTTCAGCATCATAATCGAGCACGACACCTTCTGAGATTTCTCTGCTCTCCACGCTTGTTTTCTCGGAGAGATCGATATAAAGCGAATCGGTCTCCGGGTAATATCGGATTTTCATGGCTTATACCCCCTGTCGGGGAATGCGTTGTGAATTGTTCGTTTGTCTTCAAGGGTCACGACCCTTACCACACGGCCATCCAGCTCTTCAACTATCCCCCAGAAACGAAACCGGTTGTGTTCCTGAGACTCAACCCTGAGCGGGTTCTTGACAATCCGAATGCACCATTCCTTCTTCAGATACGGCCGCTTCCTTAAAACTTCCTTCTCGAAATATTCCGTGAACGCGAAATCGTCCATCATGCACCTGACACTGGCTGCAATGCTATATAAAGGGCCTACCGAGGCGATTTATCAAATAAATCCACTACTAATTCATATTCTATCGTTTCCGCGCTGAAATCCTGCTCGTGAGGCCACATCACCCCGCCGAACGCGGCCCGGAACTACGCGGAACATCTGAGACGCTGTTTCTTTTCTTCAGGAGAAGCGCACTCGAAAAAAAGCTCCAACGCCTCCTGTATATTGTCACGCGCCTCGGCGATGCTGTTCCCCTGGCTGGCGATGTCCAGTTCCGGGCAGAACGATACATATCCGTCGTTTTCGCGTTCAATGACGATGGTCAGCTTCATAACTTCCTCCGAAATATCACTGCTCAATGTCAAACACTTCTGCATGAGACGATAGATTTACCTGAGGTTAACCAACTCGCATTCAATCGTTTCCGCGCTGAAATCCTGCTCGTGCGGCCACATCACCCCACCGAAAGCGACCCGGACTCGGCAGTATCGTTTATCTCTTCGTATATACATCCAGGAAGGCATCCCTACTATACGAAAACCCAAATGCTCGAAAGCTTTCAAAACATATTCGATGGGCGCGTCCACAGGGAATTTAATCGTCACACGGTCACTCCCGCCTCAGCGACAAACACTTCCAGCACTGGGGATGAGCTTTCCATGACTTCCAATCCGAAGGTTTCAATGTGGAAGCTTATTGCTGATCTGACATTATCCAGCGCTTGTTCATAGGTGTCACCCTCCCCCACGATAACGCCTTTCATGCCGAGAGGATAAGCGATATAACCGTCCTGATGTTTCTCCATAATGATTTTGAACTGTCTAACCATGATTGTCTCCTTATTTCTGTTTCGGCACAGGCGATTCCGCTTTTAAATCGCATTCAATCGTTTCCCCGCTGAAATCCTGCTCGTGCGGCCACATCACCCCGCCGAACGCAATCCCGCACGCGGCTGAAATAATGTGTTATTCCAAACCAACAATCGTCTCGTCTCCAGCGATATTTCTAACCTTCATTCTCAAAGGCTTCTTCTTTGTCACAATCTTACTATTCCAGAATTCTTTTGTCTTTTTGCCATCTCGGATTACAAATCCGTTTTTATCGATCTTTAATTCAGTATCGCTCTTCCATACATCCGTTTTATTAGAACAATTAAGACTGATAAACTCAATTAACTCAAGCCCATTTTCGCTAATTTCAATGGGTTGAAATTCCTTCTTAGCTTTGCCGTTTCCGTTGCTTATTGTTTCGCTGTTCTCGTCTTCCGCTTCGCCATTTTCTAAAAGATCGTTTTTTGTTCCATTGAGCATCTTCTTTTGATTATAAGCATCTATTTTCTGTATAAGCCGGTCGCTTGCAAAAGACTGAAATACAATTTCATATTCATCGGTGGTCTTATTCACTGCATATTGTACTATATCATTGATAACAACTTCATCAAGAATCGTTTTCAAGTCCTTGAATTCGACGTCAATCTCTGTTGCATTGTACTCTTTGATAAAACTATTGAGTTCTACTTCGTCCTCAATATCCACAAAATATACAATGACCTTTTTAACGCCGTCGGGCAAATCAGACATCTTTTCATTGATAATATGATTAATGAGCGGAATGTCGAGAACTTTTGTATTATGATCCAAAAGATTTGGTATGTACACAGGAACTAGTCCAAACTTGCTGTCGCTTAATGCGCCTGCCCAAAAACTGTCGAGTGATTCTTCCTTTTTCAAACCGGTGATGAGCGTACGTAACTTGTCCATGGTCTGAATGGGATTACGGAAAAGCGAAACGCCGTCCTGAATATCGTAAATGTCAAACTCCGCGCCAGCGGCAACTAAACGGTCGCGTGTTGTTTGAATGCTGTTAATGCCTACATCGCAATGAATGAATTTGCGATTTAAGTCGTGCGCAACTTTGGCCGTAACACCCGAACCGCCGAAAAAGTCAGCGACAATCATTCCTTCGTTTGAAGAGGTTTTTATAATACGCTCAAGAAGAGATTCAGGTTTTTGAGTAGCGTAATCGAGGCGTTCTTCTGTTCTCGATGATAAAGTAATATCCCAAACATCATCTGCTAACTTCCCTTCAGGGTCAATATAATAACGCTTGTCAAAACCATGCTGGACGCGATATATTTTGCCTTGCTCATCTTTTTGCCATTTTTTCAAAGTAGTTTCAGGCCAAGGCTCTTTAATTGGATTAAATACGTACTCTCCATCTTTGTTTTTAGCATAAAAAAATATATAGTCATGATTTTTAATAAATTTCTTTTTCACCGCACCGGATGAAGTTTCATAATGCTGAATGATGTCATTTATTAAACTTTCTTGACCAAATATTTCGTCTAACAACACCTTCACATAATGCCCTATGTGATAACCCAAATGGACATAAATACAGGCATTTTCGCTCATCACACTTTTTATCGCGGTTAAGTTTTCATACATCCAGTTGAGATAATCTTCTTTATTCCATATATCGCCGTACATCTTTTCTTCAAAGGCGCGGAGTTCTTCAAAATCCAAATCTTCTTCTGCTTTAGCAATTGCTTCAGCGATTTTTGGATTCCTGCGTAAGTACACTTTCTTTGCATAATCCGCGCCACTGGCAAATGGCGGGTCGATATACACTAAATCAACTGAAATTCCATTATCTTTCAGATACGCACATGCGGAAAGGCATTCACCACGGATAACGAGGTTTTCAGGATTATTCCCAACTGATTCCACTTTCTCCAACTCATAAAATGGCAATCCGCGTTTAATTCTTTCGTACACTCTACCGTTATCTCGATACCGTAACGCTCTTTGTGTGCGTACGAAGTTGTTAAGTATCGCCTGACCATCAACTGTATCTGGGAAATAGGGGATATACTTAATCGGCATAGCTAATTCTCCTCAAAAAATGATCTCAATTTATCGGTCAACTCGGATAGGTTCCTGTTCTTGGGAACATCATCACTGAGGGAAATATATTCAAAACGTTTATATCCGTATTCATCATTATTCATACGTAGAAATTCAGTTTCCATGAAAGACTTTCTTTCACGATAACCTGGCTGATCAGCAAACCCGGAACCTTTTGTTTCTACAATCAGGATTTTATGAATCTTTTGGTTCTTGCGTCTGATAATTAGGAAATCAGGGGTGTATTTTTTGACTACTGGAAGCCACCGATCGTTCTTTTTTGAGTAACATGCAATGCGGAAATCAGTGAGATGCCTTTCTCCGTTGTAGTAAACTTCCAGCTTTTTTTGATTGAACAGAGTAAGGTTGAGAACATCTTGCAAAAACATCATTTCAAAGCGGCTCTGGGAAAAATTATATGGCAAATAATGAAAAGATTTATCCTTGTTATAAATAGCAGAGGAGAAAGAAAAGCTCTCTGCCATATAGCCAAGCCCTTGCATCTCTAGTGTTTTACGAATAGCTACAAGAGTATCTTTAGGGTCTTTTCCGCTTGCATCCAGATCGATGATTTGCCTGGTATCATTTTCATTTGGGTATATCTTATCATTTTCAGGTATTGAATCGAGCTTTCCGATAAAGAGGAGTTGAGCGCTCTTTGGCACGATTTCAGTTTTAATTTTTAAGTCACGATGTTGATGAAACGCAAGACGTATCAGTGAGCGAATCAAGTCCTGTTTATATAGGTCATTAAAATAGAGAATGCCGTTATTATAAAACGTAATGGTGTCAAATATCGGTTTCAATTCTTTCCCGAATTCATTTAATTCATTTAAAGAAAGACTATTAAAGCTTTCGCGGGCAATAGTGAATATCCAAAGTCCAAAATCCGCGGTTTCACCTTTTATCTTCAAAAGGAACTCTTTATTCTGAGGTTCATCAGGATTTAGCCCTCTTTCTATAATAAGTGCTGCATCGAAAGATTCTTTTAGATCAATCGACTCTATGGCACTCAGAGGATCAACTGTTCCTGAAATAACAAGTGTATCATATTCAATTTTAAGCTGATAGAAATCTACGGGAGGAAGTTTCAAATATTCAAGCCGAGAAAACCGGTCAACCATTTTCCCCGTCTGGTCTTTTAAAAGAGTGTTTAGTTCCTGAATACTGGTATGCTGTTCATCTTTCAACTGTTTATCTAAGATTTTTGCGTTTTCTTCATTCATCCAGATAACAGCGGTCTCATGTTTTCCCGCATCAACTTGGCGCAGACAGCGACAGGAAGTCTGAAGGACCATATTTGTGGGACAATCGCCCTTTTGGGAAAGAATTACACCGGTGAGGCTTCGGCAGTCCCATCCTTCTTTGCCTATCTGGACAAGTAGTATTATCTTTTTCTTTGATAATGGTGTATCGAGAGATGCAAATTCAGTCTCATTTGCTCTTGGAATCTTAAATTTTTTATTCCCTTTATGGTATTTCAGTATCATGTCTGGATTGATTTTCATGGCGCCTGTTAGATAGTGAAATACTTCTTCTTCAAGTCGCTCTATGCTACCGCAATATATAGCGAGTTTGGCGCATGCACCATTGGCATAAATTGTGTTATCATAAGAGTTAAGAAAATCTCTTATGCCTTTCTCAATAATTTGAATCGGTTGCAAACCGCTCGTTTGTTCAACCCTTGGCTTTTTTAGAAACTTCCTAACCGCTGTTGTGAGTGGATAATAAAAAACGGTATTAGTGATCTGTGAAAACTTGAGTTGGATGGTATCGGATATCTTAACCATTTCCGCCGAACTCAAATAGGGAGTACCTGAATAACCTATTACAGAGTTAATAGTGCCATTGCGATTCCATTTATTAACCACCTGTCGGAGCTTAATATCATCGGTGGCAGCATGATGGACCTCATCAATATGGATCTGTAAATTTGGAAGCTTACTGATAATATTACGCAATTCATTAGCGAAACGGTCTTTTTCATCATCACTATATTCTATAAGTTCATACTGTTCTGTCAGGCCAAGACGGTCAAGAATTACCTTTTCAGCATTAACTACCATAACTAGTCCCATGAGACTGTCAAACGGTTGATAGTTGTATATTTTTTGTGAGTTTGGATTTCGCGCTTTATTACTCTTTTTCGCGGATTTAGGCTGGTCGAGCACTTCAAATTTAATCATTCTCTTGATAGTTGTAGCTGCCGGTTCGGGTAAAATCCAAGAAGGATCAAATTTTTCAATAGTTTTCAGGCTTGGAACAATAGAGCTTTTTAAACCAGATGGAACAAGGACTATAAAGTTGTGGGCAAAAACCTTATTCTCTGGTTCATTCAGCGCGAAATATAAATCAAGATATACAAACGCGGCCATGAGAAAGGTTTTCCCCGCGCCCATCGGGAGACTGAAGAGATAATCAGTATATTCTACATTGTAGAAGATATTTTTGATAACCGAATTATAGTTTACTGCATCTGAGTGCTCAATAAGATAATTCTCAAGTTCAGGGAATAATGTGGCTGAATTCCTTCCATTCCTGCCATTTCCATTGTTCGGAAGTCGAGAGAATTCAAAAAGAGCACGAGCTGCAACATCTCTTTCGAAACAACTACGGGCCGTTTCGTTGATGTTGAGAAGGGAAAGATCTTCATTTCGATTAAAAAAGCCATCTACAAATAAATACCAAAGAGGGTTGTTCCCACCTTTGATTTTTAGGTATAGATATATTTCTATCGCTTCAATCTGGGCATCACGAAGCTTACCTTGTTTCTTGATGTATTCAATAATCGGCCTGACGGTACATTCTTCGGAAACAAGCCATTTTTTACATTGTTTCAAGATTATTTGGTGTAACATAAAAATCCTTATGGTTCAAATAAATACATGATGCTACTGTTTGTTATTCCCCCTCTCCCACGCGTGGGAGAGGGGGTCAGGGGGTGAGGGCTTAAAAATACCTCAACCCCGGCTCATTCAGCCCGTAATTATAAATCCCCAGCTTGCCTCTTTCGACCGTCCTGTAGTCGGCGATCTTTTCAACTCCCTTCTCGCTAAGGGTGAAAAGCGGAATCTTCTCGATATTGTTCTCGCCGAGGCCGCGCTCGTTGGCGATGCGCAGGTAAGGAAGCTCGCGGGGGTCCTGCCCCATGAGCCATGAGGTGACCGCGTCCACAGCGGTGGAATTTCGCCCCACGGTGACAAAATTGAGGAGCTCTGTGCCGTTGTCGCCGCGTGCGAATACGCCCTCGACCATGCTCACATACGGGGCGGGAAGCACGGCATTGATGTCCATCATCCGCTGCGCCCAGATCTCGGCCCAGAAGATGCGTGAGTCGGCGATATCGTAGAGCTTGTCCATGGCTTTGCCGGTGGCGTCGGCGAGTTCCTTGCCGGTGTACTGTTTAGCAAGGCTCTGACGCTCTTTTTCATAGGCTGCTTTCGCCTTGACGAAGGCGTCATAGCCGCCCATGTTAAGGTAGCTCTTGTAAAAGCCGCCATCGTCCCAGTACTTGTAATTCATATTGGCGTGCTTGACATAGGTCTTTTCGATAGCCCGGCGGAAGTCGGGATTGAAATCGCTGAAGATGTCACGGCGGTAGATGTCGAGGGTGGTCCAGGCGTCACAGATGTGACCGTAACCGCGAGGCATGACGCCCTGGTTGTTCTTGAGGGTAAGGGTCGTGTGCCCGACCTTGTGGGTATGGGCGTGGGCGATGTCGATGTAGGTTGTGCCTTTCTCGAAAACCGGGCAGATGGTATAGAATGTTCGGGTGACCAGGCCATCGGGATTTTTATGCTTCAAAAGCTCGGAATTTTTGTAGTCCTTGAACCACTGGAGGTGAGCTTCGATAAGCAGAAGTCTGTGCTTGTCGAGGAGCGCCTGGAACCCGCTCTCCACTACCTGGGGGTGACGGAGCGCGCCGCGGGCGGAAATGGCCCGGTTGGCGTTGCCGAAATCGGAGAGACGGTCGGTGAGTCCCACGATGAAATAAGGGTGAACCATTCCGGGAAAACTGGTTTCCACCGGCGCTTGCTTACTCATTCCGCCAACCAGGTTGGGATTGATCATGGTTCTGCCTCCCTTTCCCGACCCTTTCCGGAAGACAAGTTCGCCGACACGGTTTCCGAGACGCTCCATCTGGTCGGGACAGGGTGCAAATCCACCCCGTTCGCCTTTTTGGGTCTGGACACCGGCGTTGATGATAAATACAGCTTTGGGGTTATCGAGAATCTCCTCACGGAGATCCGGAGGGATATTGCCCTTCTCTCCCTTTTTCAGAATATTGAGGCCGTCCTCTATTCGAAGCCCCATGCTGGTCAAAGGCTGGTCAGGCTCATAGCTTACATCCCTTCCACGGGTGAAAACCGCCCCGAAGGCGCTGGTAGTCATCGCCGCCCCAACGGCGGACAAGAGAAAGGTGCGACGTTTCATTGTTCCATTCCTTTTTTAATAGATTTGAAAAGAAGTTGTTTTTTATCATGTAGATACTGAAACGGTTTTATCGTTCCCGCGAAGCGGCAACGAATTCAGGATGAAAAGTGTCATGCCGATTAAGACATTTCGCAAAATGTCTCTTTTCGGGATATATATACGATCACTAACCTTATCAAATAGCATACTCGGATATATTAAACACCTTTAAAAATAATCTCTTTCCTTACATAGTACTACTCAATTTTTTTCGGTCGTTTTTTTTATATGCTTCATTGTTATTTTTGTTTCATTTTGTTTTCCAGGAAAAGAGCAAGATTTCTGGCCATCCCCCAGAATTTTTGTACTAATGTTTGTAACTCCTTATAATGCTTATCGTTATAAGAATAATTTTATGTGAAAGTATTATCGGATAATTGCATGCCTTCTTGAAGGACGAATCCCCCCTGTCCTTCGGACATCCCCCCTTATTAAGGGGGGAATCATGTTGGCAGGCAGCTTTTACCCCCTTTATAAGGGGGTCGCCGCTTTATGCGGCGGGGGGATTTTGTCTTTAGAGCATATAAATAGCATGGCATATTTGTCGCCAAAGAAAAAAATGGGGGATGGCCAG
>JAUYCD010000050.1 GCA_030692375.1 Candidatus Latescibacter sp.
CTTGCTTAGATTATTTACGTAACAAAACTTTTTTTATCCCAAACGATGAAAGTCCCCCTTCGGGGGATTTAGGGGGCTGCCTCTCAAAGAGTTATCTCATTTTGCACTGCAAAATTTACCAACTAATTTGGAGAAGAGCCAATTATTCTTTGTCCTTTCATTTGACAGTAAACACAGCTTCTGACTGGCAGCCGGTTGCCGCATCGCGCGCTTTCAGACTCCACATACCTGCCTGATCATTCATTGCAAAAGGAACCTTCGCCTCGGCTTTGCCGCTCGGCGCAAGAAGGTTCATGCTGTACCAGGGCTTGACAGAGCCTTGCGGGTCGCGGAGCTCGATATGGATGACATGCAGGCCGGGTTTCCCACCGCCGGTTTTTATGGTGAAGGACAGAGGAAGATACGCTCCGCGGGAAACCTGTTTGGGTATCTCGATATTTATTCCTTCTACCCGGTAAGGCATGAGCGAGAAAAGGAGCGCCCTTGCGGGTCTTATCATTTCCGTTACCGTGTCGGTTTTGCCGTAATACGCTCCATTCCTCGCATTATACACGTGGCTGACAGACGGGAGTTTTATCTGCGCTGTCTGCGGCTCGAGATTCTCCGTTTCATGGCTCCGCAGAATACCGAGATACCGGTTATCGCCCTCTGAGAATTCCATCGTTTCTGTCGCTTTAATCTCTCCCGAACCGGTTTCAATTATTACACGCGGCTCAATTCCGGCGCTATGCATGCAGGATCGAATGAGCTGCCGAAGACCGTCATCGGCGCCTTTTTCCCTCAAAGTTCCCTGCGGAGGAAGTGCGTATACCAGCGGAATGGGCTGCGTTCCCCAATAATCGGAAAGATCGAAATTGAAAAGAACCGTATGTCCTTTCCCGTGTTTATTGATTATGATTGCGGGGATACTGTTTACAGACGTTAAAGGCTTACCTTCGCCTGCGGTTGTCGCACCGTCCAATGATCTTTTCGGGATGAAAAATCTTTCCTGCCTTCCGCCGATCGTGCCGGAAACAGAAAGATCTGCAGGATGAGTCCTTCCTCCGTTTGTGCGTCCGATGCCGAAAAGATCATCCAGAACGCCTTTCTCCGAGGGGTTGCCGAAATGACCGTAAAAACCCGGTCTCACATCTGCTATGAGAAGACCCCCTTTATCCACAAATTTTCTGATGGATTTCTCTTCTTTTTCGGTGATTACCTGAGAACATGGAAGAACAAGCGCTTTGTATTTTCCGGAATCGAGAATGCCTTCCTCGATCTGCGGCGACGCGGTAAAATCGTACTGAAATCCCGCATCTTCCAGCAGTGTCACCACATTCATCTGCGCGAAAGGAACGAATGACATGGTGTTATCCAGACTCGAAGCGTGAAGGCTGGACGGCGAATAATGGACCGCGATCCCGTCCTGGCGCCGTTCGCTGTTCATGATGAGCTTCCCGATGCCGGATTTTATTTCCTTGATTTCTTCCAGCGCCCATTCGAAATGGAAAGCGGGTGTCAGATCGGGTGCGAGGGCTGTCATGGCATGCCCTGTCGAAGTACTTCCATAGACAGTCCAGTACCAGCAACTGTTCATGCCATGCAGGAGCATCAGCCAGGGATAGTGACGGTTCTGTTCTTCAGAGCGGTGCGCCCAGTATGAACCCAGCCAGATTCCGGTCAGCGCGTCCTTTCCGGCAAAGCACCGGAGGAATTCACGCTGCTCGGGCTGATCGTATATATTCTGGAGCTTGTTCGCAGTGAAGAGATCGTAAAAATTGTAACCGTGATAGGAGTTCTGGACGTTGGTCCCATCAAATCCGACCCTTGCATTCGGGTCAACCTCACGGATCACATCCCGTCCGAACTTATGCATTCCGGTCATGGAATGTTCCATGAATTCACGGAAGTCTATCCACCGTGCATACTGGCCCGAGCGCAACGCCTCAACCTGCAGGATCGGGCTTACATCCGTCCACGACGGGAACGAGGTTTTCCATATTTTATTCAGGTGTTCCAACGAGTCATATTTTCCCTTGAGATAGTTTCGGAAACTATCCTGGCTGGCAGGATGAAAATCGATGTCGATGCCGCGGATATGGGAAAAAGCGTCATCGAGGTTGTTCTCATCTCCGAGTGAATAACCGACCGGCGAAAAATCTTTTGCCATACGGGCGTATTTCAGAAGCTGGTCACGTTCTTTTTTCAGGTATTGGGGGTCGGAAAGCGATGGATTCCTTACGGGAGCTGTGTCCGTCGGGTCGACTTTCTCGAATATATAACGGGTTACATAGGGCAAAGGCCGTACATTTGCGCGCATGAGCGCCCGAAGATTATTATCCTTTAACCAAAGATCAATGGCATCCACATGGAAATCATCCCATAATCGCTCGCTGAGACGTCGGGTAACATAATCCTCGTTTTCTGCGCCATAATCCCACATGACGAACATGAAATCATCCTGCCCCTCCGCAGGCGCATAGAATTCTCTTTTTTTCGATGATACCATCTTACCGTTTACTCTCAGATCAGCCTGCAATTTCAGGGTATTATGGAGGACATCTTTTAGTGGAAAGCTGAATGGGAGTGTATTTTTTCCGGGAATGACTTTTTGTATATTTCTCAGCAATAGCCTCCCGAAACCGTCAGTCAGGGTTACAGTAACCGTAGAGCCGTCAGCTATTTTCCCTTTTAAAAACACCTGGCCGTTTACTGTTTCACCCCTTTTATAACACTCGCGTCCCGTTGTTACAGAATCAATTCCCGCATCCGAGATCACGGCAAAGGATCCGGAGTACCAGGTTGAGCGGCCTGACTCCGATCCAAGGTGGATATTGAAAAAATATCGTCCCTCGGAAAGCTCGGGGAATTCAAATTCAAAGTTCCCGTTTCGGCCGGAAACTACCGTATCTTTCTGAACAAAGGCTTCGGGAAGGTTACATTGACCCGGTCGGAGAATATTGATGCAGGGCGCCATCCCGCTGCTTTTCCGGGGATCGATGGTGAAACGAATTTTATTCTGTGCGGAGACCTCGAAAGACTTCTGCCACTCGACGTTTGAAATTTCCAGATCAGGTTCTCTTTCGGTCACCCACATGACCGTTCTTATTACCAGCGCAAGGCAATACTCGAAATAAACGGGGTCGCTCACATCATTGGTAAAGCAGCCGCGAAACCCTCCTTTGACTTTCAGATTGGCGATGCGGCCCTTTCCATATTCAGTTACATACAGGAGCTTTTCCCGGCCTATGACCTTCATGACCGGTATATCTTCCACCGGGACAGGATAAAGGATGCGGTCACGCGCCTGAGTGTCGTTGTGGGTTATAGCGGGAGCGATGATGTTCATGCCCATGTCAGGCATGATGAGAAGCCCCATGCCTTCATTCACTTTATTCAAAAGAGCGCTTGTCTCCGGTATAAACGGCAGCACTTTCACGTCAAAACCGGCAAGAATAATCGCGTCCCATCTTTCCTTGAGAAGTTTTTCATATTCGTGGAGACGCGAGTTGAAGCTGAATCCTTCCCAGACCTCATTTTCGCCGGGCGTCATTCCCATCCCGAGTTCTTTATTCGAGTTAACTGCGAAGACCGCAGCATCCATATCCATACGCTGCATAAGCTCAACTGCTTCCCGCATGCCCCAGCGGGGAGCGAGGATCAGCACACGGGGCCTGCCTCCGAGATATGGTTTCGCCCATCTGATGTGGGGGGTTACATACGATTCGATTACCGTATTATACTGAGCGTTTTGATCGCTGGAATACGGCGGGGGATTATATGCGTGTCCGTTCCCGGAAAAGAATAAGGCAGCAACCAGTGTCAGAGGTATCGAAGTAAGTTTAACCATGTTGAGATCACTCCTAAAAAATTAGTTTTTATACATGATGACATATTTTATTGCGTTTCTTTTCAAATAGATGCCGAAACAAGTTCGGCATGACACGTGTCATCCTGAACTCGTTGCCGCTTCGCGGGAACGATAAAACCGTTGCCGCTTCGCGGGAACGATAAAACCGTTGCCGCTTCGCGGGAACGATAAAACCGTTTCAGGATCTAAACACTTACTTGTCAGTGCGCGTCCCGCTAAACTTGCTGCTGCTTCCGCCGGATGCGACGGTTCCTTCAATGGCGCTTCCGTTCACACGGCCGGTGTATTGGGCGTCTCCGGCGCTGAAACTGATCTGATCCCCGCGCAGCCTGCCATTCGCAATCGGTGAGGAATTATTGCCGGACTTGAGAGTACCGGAAATCATCTGGAACTCCTGAGTGAGATTGAGATCTCCCTGCGGCAGCTTCCATGAACCTTCCACTTTTGCGGGCACAATCCATAGAAGGGCCGTATTCCAGGGGGAATCGACATCATCGACTGTGGCGGTCTCATCGGCAGACCAATCTTCCATCGTGAAGGTATTCGATACGATTCGGGTGCAGGGTCTGAGTTCGAGTAACTTCGGGCGCAGCTTAAGATTTATCTGAGGCAAAAGAAACATGGTAATCACTGTAGCCTGCGAGAAATCGCTCTCGAAAAGGTCAGCTTTGACAAATTCGGCTTTGTCGCCGATTCCTTCCTTGGCTGCGTTGCGCTTCGACAGTTCGACCATGTCCGGATTGTATTCGATGCCCAGCGCCCGGGCGCCGCGTTTAACGGCAGTGATAACCGTGCGCCCGTCGCCTGAACCGAGGTCAATCACGAAATCCTCCGGTGTGACTTTCGCTATATCGAGCATTTTTTCCACAAGCGCCTGCGGCGTCGGAACCCACACCACATCCTTGCCTCTCTGGCCGACCTGCGGCTGGAATTGTTCTTTCTGCTGCTGCGCCTGGAGGAATGCACTCGAAACTATCAAGAGCGGACAGAGCGCCAACAACAACCGCCGCGCAAACTGCGGTGCATTCATATTTGTTCTCCCTCCGTACGTTGATTAAAATCATGATCATGTTATAAATTTTGTCTATAATACCTATTTTGAAATTACCTTCAAAATAGTTTTTTCGGTTATGTCATTAAAAAAGGTTAATCATATTTTGAGATGCCGAAACAAGTTCGGCATGACACGTGTCATCCTGAACTCGTTGCCGCTTAGCGGGAACGATAAAACAGTTTCAGGATCTAATAATGCAATCACGGCGTAATACAGTATTTTCCCCCATATATTTATATGATAAATGTCGGATAAACCTTTCCGTCGTGTCAAGCGTCATATCACCGAGGGGAAAAATAAACAGAAAAGGAGGTACATAATGAAACGGTATCTTGTTTCAGCTCTTGGAGTGACGGCGATAATCGGTTTGATGGCCGCGATCCTCGTTGGATGCGAGCACGAAGAGAAATCCCACATGAAGTGGAAGGGGTACGGCGGACCGGCAAGAATGGAGATGGGCCGGGTTCCGATGATGAGTGGTGGTCCCATGATGGGCAGAGGCCAAATGATGGGCAGACAGGGACCTGGAGCAGGGAAGGCAGAGATGTATCTAATCCATACTCAAGACCTTAAGCTCACAGACGACCAGGTGAAGAAACTGAAGGACCTCCAGACCTCATTCCTTAAGGACATGATCGACAAGCGGGCGAAACTTGCTTCCTTAAGGGTCGATCTAAACCAGCTCATGGACATCGATAATTCGGACATGGGCGTGGTGGAGAAGAATGTGCGGGCAACCCATGAGATAAGCGCTGATCTCGAACTCGCCATCATCAAAGGGAATAAGGCGGCCGACACTATTCTCACTGCAGGCCAGAAGAAGATGGTCAAGGACCTGGCCGGGCGCATGCTCCAAAATCGACCGATAAAGGATATGGGCGGCAGGTCTGGCATGATGATGCCAAACCGCCAGGGACAAGCTGGCCGGCCGGCACCTTCGCCTTATTAAGCTGGTTACGGTTCCTTAGTTTTGCATGCAATAAAAGTTCCACCTGATGGTCTTCTATCGGGAGTGGTGAGACAAATATAAAAAAAAAGACGTTCATGCGAGGGAACGTCTTTTTCTTTTTAGTGCTGTGTCTTTTGGTTTAAACAATGGTATGCACTGTATGCACGAGAGAAAGAGAAGTGATCAGCAAATAATTGCCGACGATTATGAAATACAACACGGCGGCGGCGAGAGCGGCGATTTTCGTTTTCATGGTTTTCCATCCTTCCAATTATTGTTTGTGATTGACTTATCGACTGACTTTCTGGTATATAAGACGCTGTTTTGTACGGATTCCTTTCAAATTTTTATTAACCCGGAAAATTCACAAAAGTGGATTTATATTTCTATGTCTTTTACACTACAGCCCCCTAAATCCCCCGAAGGGGGACTTAAAAACTGCAAGACAACATAAGAACAGATGAATTAGTTTATAAAAAACCAATGTGTTATATCCTTATCCAGTGAAAAGTCCCCCTTCGGGGGATTTAGGGGGCTGACTTCCAAGTTATGCTATAAGTATTAGTTTATTAACTAGTTATAAGAATTGTTAAGTAAGTTTATGAATAATCAGGGTTGAGAGAAAATAAGTTACTTTTTTTAAAATATTTCATTATAATGTTCTCTATGATGAGCTTTATGCAAAAGTCATCTGTTAAGGATTCGCAGACCGAAGATTGTTTATCCCTTCGTTTGGGGAAAACTTCTTTTAGGAGGTATTATGCGACATCACTTGATTCTAATGGCCATCCTCTCTATGATGTGCATTCCTGGAATGCCTTTGGGAGAGGAGAATGAGATAAAATATACAGGTGTAAGCCAAAGTAATAAAATCAATGGGGGATGGAATTATCTCTTGGCCACTACCAGGGGGGATATTGACCGGCGGGACAACAGAATCGATACCTTTGAGAAAAATACCATTACACGCGGCCTCGCATGTAATTCTTTCAATTCCATAGTCATCGATGAACAGGGAATTAAATGGTTCGGAACATCTGAGGGAGTAACGAGGTTCGACGGCACAACATGGAAAACCTATACGGAAACGGATGGTCTCATCGACAATTGGGTAAATTCCATTGCCATAGACGCCAAAGGGGTAAAATGGTCCGGAACGCTGGGCGGTGTATCGAGATTTGACGGCTCGACCTGGAAATCCTATACGAAAGCAGACGGCCTTGTCGACAATTGGGTCTATTCCGTTGCCATAGATACAGAGGGAGTCACATGGTTCGGAACGATGGGAGGGGTATCGAGATTTGATGGCTCGACCTGGAAAAACTATACCGAAAAGGACGGTCTCGCTGACAATTGGGTCTATTTCATCGCCATTGACCCAAAGGGAGTGAAATGGTTCGGAACATGGAAAGGCGGAGTAACGAGTTTTGACGGCGTGTCATGGAAGACATTCACCACAAAAGACGGTCTCGCAGACAATGAGGTCCACTCCATCGCCATAGATGCCAAGGGAGTCGCATGGTTCGGAACATTGGGAGGGTTAACGAGGTTTGACGGCGCCTCATGGAAGACATTCACCACAAAAGACGGGCTCGCCAGCAATTCTATCAATTCCATTAACATCGACGCGCAAGGGGTCAAATGGATAGGGACTTCAGGGGGTGTAACGAGATTTGACGGCGCTACCTGGGAGACTTCTACAATCAGAGAAGGCCTTGCCAGCAATTGTGTCTATTCAATCGCCATAGACCCGCAAGGGGTAAAATGGTTCGGAACCGTTGACGGGGTGTCAAAATATTAATCTTATACGGTTATGTCGTTAAGTTAGCAAAGGTGATCATCCGAAAGTTAATCCCCCCTACCCCCCTTATTAAGGGGGAAAAAGAAAATTGTTCCTATTTCTAAAAGGCTTATGAAAAATCCTGTTTAATTGATAGATGCCGAAACGGTTTCATCGTTCCCGCCAAGCGGCAACAGGTTCGGCATGACGTCATCCTGAACTCGTTTCAGGATCTAAATGATAATAAAAACCATCTTTTTCACAAGCCTTCTTAGTAGACAGTTATTAGGATTTGACAGACCCTCTCCCTAAATTCCCCCCTTAATAAGGGGGGATGCCGAAGGCAGGGGGGATTTTTAAAGACACAGGAGCACTCAACTTCTCTTATTTACTGTATGTTACTGACTTAACAACATAACCGAATAATCTTAAGATTTTACTCCCGGATACTAACAAACCGGGCTATTGCTCTATTTCCTTATCATGGTTGGCGCCCTTGACCATATCGTAAGCGTGGGGGATGATATCCAGTATCGCTTCCAGAGATTCTCTAACCCCTTTCGGGCTGCCCGGCAGATTTATGATAATGGAATTTTTCCGTATTCCGCTGATTCCTCTCGAAAGCATGGCATTTCTGGTCTTCTTTAAACCTTCCAATCTCATCAATTCCGGTATCCCGGGGATCGATTTCTCTATAACCTGTCCGGTAGCTTCCGGTGTTACATCCCGGAGGCCAAAGCCGGTGCCGCCGGTTGTAAAAACGAAATCCGCTCTTATGTCATCACAGTAAAATCGCAGTTTCTCAATTATTAGCTCCAGTTCATCAGGGATAATATCATACTGGATAATCTCTCCCTGAATCCCTTCGATCATGTCTATAATAATCTTGCCGCTCAGGTCATCTCTTTCTTTCCTTGAACATCGGTCGCTGATGGTTAAAACTGCGATTTTATACATTTACAATCACCTTGATCTCATCACCAGTTCCAACTTCTCCGCCCTTTATAATCCGAGCGAATATGCCCTCCCGGGGCATAATACAATCGCCGGTCTTACGGTATATAGCACAATAGGTATGGCACTCCTTGCCAATCTGGGAGATCTCAAGCAGCGCCTCCCCGCCGACCTTTAATCTGTCCCCGATTTTCAGGTCTGCCAGCCTGACACCCTCGGTGGTGATATTTTCCGCGAAATCTCCCGCTTTTAAAGCCGCCTGCTTTTTTATCCGTGCACATTCCTGCTGCTTTCGTATACTCTCGATGGAAAGCAGGCTTACCTGCCTCAACCCGCCTGCAGCATGTGCATCGCCGGCCAAACCCATTCCCTCTATCAACAAGGCTTTGGGAATGGGTGTCTTGGATGTGCCTTTGGTTTTGCTGGAATTAAGTGAAAAAACAACCCCTTTGTTCATGGATTTTTCTTTCTTTTATACTCTCCGCTCTTGCCGCCGCTTTTTTCAAGCAGGCATATTTTTTCAATTTCAATATCATGAGAAAACATCTTGCACATATCATATATGGTTAATGCAGCAATCGCGCAGGCGGTCAAAGCCTCCATCTCCACTCCTGTTTTTCCCTCGGCGTTCACCCTGGAATCGATCCTTATCCCCTCTTCCCCCAACTCAAAGTCCACACCGACATATTCCAGGCCGATAGTGTGGCAAAGGGGGATCAAATCTGCTGTTTTCTTTGCCCCTGCTATTCCGGCAATACGGGCAGCCTCAAGCACATTTCCTTTTGGCATGTTTTCACTTTTTATCTTCGCGATAATGTCTTTATCCAACCTCACAAAGGCAGTGGCCCTCGCCTGTCTTTTTGTGATATCCTTGTTCCCTATATCCATCATGCGTGTATCGGTTCCCACATCAGCCTCCGATGCTGCTCATCTCAATTTGCGGATGATTACCCATATCTTTTCTGTATTTGCCCTTATCCGTCAAAATATCCTTGATATATTCGACCAATTCCGATTCGCTTCCACTTCCTTTAAGCCTTACTTTCCGGATACCGTTTTGTACAAATGCTCTCACTGCCCTAGTGTTAAGTCAATCAGATAATGTCTGGTGCTGGAGTTTCTTTTTCATTTTACCCCCTTAAAAAGGGGGTCGCCGCTCAAGCGGCGGGGGGATCTTTATTCGCCGGGAAAAAGAAATCCCCCCTGCCTTTGGCATCCCCCCTTGTTAAGG
>JAUYCD010000051.1 GCA_030692375.1 Candidatus Latescibacter sp.
CTGCCTGTCGGCATCTCCCCTTGTTAAGGGGAGAATTCGCCACAAGCATTTTTTATCTTTCATTTTTTCTACCCCCTTCGATAAGGGGGTCGCCGCTAAGCGGCGGGGGGATATTATCTTTAAGTTTGTGAATAATTAGGGTTAACTATTCATCTGCAAAAGGAGTTACTATGTCAAGATTCATTGTTGCATTATTCGCGGCTCTCTTTACTTTCAGCTCCCTGCCGGCTTTTGTTCAGGCGGCGGATATCAATCAGCTTTTTCAGGCGGTTCAGGGTGAAATCTCCGGTAACCGGGCGCGTGATTACGTGATGCGGATCTGGCTGCACGATAAATGGAACAATCTTCCCGAATGGCAGAAAGCCAACAGGGAAGCTCAGCTCATCATGCAGGAGCGGGGATTCGACGAGGCGCTTCTCCTGGGAACCCCGGCGGACGGCGTCACCAAATCCTGCGCCTGGACCAATCCCATAGGCTGGGAAGCGAAACAGGCCACCCTCGAGGTGATCGAACCGAATGTGCCGGATGAGTTCCGCTATCTCTGCAATTACCGTGACAACCCGACTTCCCTGAACGCCTGGAGCGCGCCTACCCCTCCTGGCGGTATCGAGACGGAGCTGGTGCTTATGGAAGGTTCGAATCCGGCGGAGCTTGGCAAGCTGAACGCCTCCGGGAAGATCGTTCTCACATCGGCGGGAACGCGCGGTATGAAGCGTTTCATGGATAAATACGGCATCCTCGGATTTCTGGGCGACAACATCGAATCGCTTAATGTGGATTTCATCAACGCCAACCAGTGGCTCAACGGATGGTCGGATATGCCCGGCGGCTGGTGGATGACCAGTTACGACAGCAAGAAGAATTTCGGCTTTTCCATCTCCCAGAAAAAAGCCAATTACCTCCGCGACCTCCTTCGCCAGGGGAGAAAGGTCAGGGTGCGGGCTAAAATCGACAGCCGGTATTTCACCGACGGCCAGCTTCCCTATGTCACCGGCGTGGTGAAAGGCGCCGGGCCGGAGGGGGAGGAGGTGCTCATTACCGGGCATCTGAACGAGTGGGGCGCCAACGACAATGCCGCCGGATGCTCAGCCATCCTCGAAGCGGTAGGGACATTGAACGATCTCATCAAATCGGGAATGCTTCCCCGTCCGAAAAGGTCCATACGGGTGCTGCTTGGCGGCGAGATGTACGGTTCTCTTCCCTGGGTGGCGAAGAACCTTCAGCAGATGCATGACAAGACTGTGGCCGTGGTATGCTGCGACAGCCCCGCCGATAACTACGATCTGGCTACAACAGCAGTCGGCATCGCCATGAATCCCAATGTCTGTCCCACCTATACAGACGCCGTATTCCCTGAGATCGTCCGCCTCTACTACGCCAGATACAACCGTGACCGTCAGTGGTATACCATGCCCTATTCCATGGGAACGGACACCTATTTCTGCGAGCCGATGATCGGCGCCCCGACCAACTGGATTTACATGTTCGCCGGCGGCCACCTGCACCATAACAACATGGACACCATCGACAAGGTCGATCCCCGCTCCATCCGTGAACTGAGCTTTCTGAACGCCGCTTATCTCTACACGTTAGCCAATGCGGGATTCGATGAGGTTCCCTGGTTCGCCGGCCTGACTTTCGCCCGAGGGGTCAACGTGATCACAGAAAAGGCGACTGAGGCTGAAACAAAAGTCCAGAGCGCCAAAGACGGGATGGAGCTGGGGAAAGCCCTGGCCGACGGCATCGAGCGCATCGAGTATTACACCGGCCTTCAGAAACAGGCAGTCGAAAGCATCGAGCGGATTGTCCAGGCCGATAAGAAAGCGGCCGCTCGCGCAGCCATTTCCCGTCATACATTGTCTCTGGATGAGTTCGGCAAGTCCCTGACCAGGAGTCTGCGCGCCTTGGCCGATACCCGGAGTAAAACCGAGTCCATCGCCCTTGTTATGCCGGTAAAGCAGGCAAGCGCCTGGGAGAAAGAGGCTGCGATCATCATACCGAACCGTCACCTTCCCGGCACGCTGTTTCTCGAGGAGATACCGTTCACCGAGTGGAAGGAAGTGACGAGTTCCCCGCACTGGTGGAGCGCGAACAATCCGGCCTCGGCCTCCTGGTGGTGGGTGGACGGCAAGCGTAACCTGGTGGAGATCAAGAAGCTCTGCGAGCTAGAGTCCGGTCAGCCCATCGTCAATTTCAACCTGATCAATTACTATACATTTCTGAGAGACCACAAGTACGTGGAGTTCGTGAAATAACTGTCTGAACCTTGATTATCTTGATTCAAGGATTTTCTTGATTAAAAAAGTCTGAACCGCAGATTAATCGGATGTAATTAGCCCGAATTATACAGGTAAAAGGGATTTTAGTCTCTGTGAGCGTTAAAACTACAGCCCCCTAAATCCCCCAAAGGGGGACTTAAAAGACTGCAAGACAATGCATAATCGGTTTATTAAAAAAGTTACATTTTTGCATTTTCATCTTTACCACATGCAAGAAGCTGCACTAAAAAGGATAAGTTTGGACTTTGGGCTATTTTTTCAGCTTTGCCGGCTCGGTAAAAATTACCTTTTCATGGGTATAGGTCACCTTCCCGGGGCCTTGACCTTTCCTTTTCACCACATACTTGACCAGCGTCCATGCCACGGGGACGAAAGCCGAAGTCTTTGCTTTGGAATAGTAAGCCGCGATAGAGGCCGCCAGCTCGATGCTCCGGTGGTCGGGCATCTGCTTTCCGGGTGAGCGCAGAATGACATGCGAGCCTCCCACTCCCTGCGCATGGAGCCATACATCGTTACGGCGCGCCCAGCGGACCAGTTCATCGTTTTCAGCATCATTACGGCCCACGAGGATTTCCAGGCCGGAATCGGAAGTAAACCGCCGGGGGAATTTCTCCATCGCTTCCGGCTCCCGTGAAGCTGAGATATTCCTGGCGTATCGGGCGGCTATTTTTTTAAGCTCACGGATGTCTTCGATGGAAACAAGTGATTTCCTTTCTTCCTTTATCTCCTCCAGACGCTTCGAAAGCGTACGGAGGCGTTCCACTGCCGCTTTCGCCGCCGAACGCAGTTTGCGGGCGCGGGTGAAAAGACGTTCGGCGTTCGCGGAACCATCGAGCGCCCGGTCAAGCTCCACCTCGATCTCTCCCCCGGAATAGGGATCGGGGAGGAGAATTGATTTCATACCCTTTTTTATGAGGCGAAGACCCGCCAGCAGGGCATTCGCCCGCCGCTCAAGCTCTTCAGGCTCAGACTCTCCGCCCCGTTCATGCTCGATCTTGCTGATGGTGCCGATTATATTTTTTTCCTCACGGGCAAGGGCGGAATGGATCGACTGAAGAACGCTCCGGAATTCGAGAGCACGCTCTCGTTCTTTGGCGTAAGATGCCACCGCATCATTGAGATCGTCGAAATAACGGTCCCGTTCGGCGGCGGAAGCCATGGGAACGGGGAACACATCGCGGGGGATAGCAGTTCTGGCGTCCATGATTACAGCGCCGCCCTCTCCGCCCTGCTCTATGATTGCGATCAGGCGCAAAGCCGCGGTAAGCAGCTTTTCCTTATCCCCGCAACCGAGCGAGGAAACCGGGGTATCCGGCGCCATGCCGATGAGAGCGAGAATTTCTCCGGCAAAGATTCTGCTTCCTCCCGCAAGAGAGGACAGCACTTCCGATACCGCGCCCTCACTGGCTTCCAGCATGTTCAACAGGTTGGAAAGAGAATCGGCAGACATATCTGGGAAACCCCGTGACGGCGGCGGCTCATAGGGAATGCCGGGATAGATGGAGCGGTATCCGCTCTCACGGCGGGTTACCAGGCGGGTGGCGCCCGCTATGATTCCGCCGGGATCGACCACGATGAGATTGGCGTTGCGGCCGGTCATCTCGAAAACCAGGCGGAAGCCCGATTCCGAAGCGAACGTGAGTATTCTGTCGCCCGGAGTTCGGGTAATGCCGATGAGTTTTTTCCCGGCGAATTTTGAAAAATGCCAGTCCTGGGCGTTTTTCAGTGGAATGAACCGCTTCTCGATGACACAGAGGTAGGGCATGTCGGGAATGCAGGCAAGCTTGAGCGCTTTTTCACCCTCGAAACCGAGGTGGAGTGTGGTGAAATCTTTGAGCCGGACCGCATCGATTACCCTTCCTGAAAATTCTCTCTCCAGGAGGGTTCTCTGCGCAACGATGGTGTAGTAATCCATTTATTCAAGTATTCTCCGCATGGCATCCAGTCCGAGAATATACGAGAATTCGCCGAATCCGCTGATCTGTCCCCGGCAGACCGGGGCGGTAACCGAGGTTTTCCGGAACTCTTCGCGGCTGTGGATATTGGAGAGGTGAACTTCTACGAAGGGGATGGTTACCGCGGCGATTGCATCCCGTATGGAGATGCTTGTATGGGTATATCCTCCGGGATTGATGATCACGCCGTCGTATTTCACGGCGGCCGCCTGGATGGCATCGATAATTCCGCCCTCGCTGTTCGACTGAAACGTCTCCACCGCAAGCCCGATGGAAGCGCCGTGGCTCACTATCTCATGATTTATCGCTTCAAGCGGCTTTTCACCATAAATTCCCTTTTCACGCATCCCGAGAAGGTTGAGATTCGGGCCGTGGATGATAAGTATTTTTTTCATGGCATGCTCCATAGAAAGAAGAATAAAGAGTCATTACTTAAAAAAAATGGCAAGCGCTGGAGATGCGCCCCTCTCTTTTCAAGAGAGGGGATCAAGGGGTGAGTTCAATTCACATGAACAGCTTGGAAACGGAAGTCCCCATGTGAATTGCAGCGATGGCTTCACTGAAGAGACGGGCCACACTCAATACGGTTATTTTTGGGTGGCAGTTAGTTCTGGTCTGATCGATGGTGTTGGTGGTTACAAATTCACTGATGGGGGATTCCTGGATACGGTCGCAGGCATTTCCTGTCAGGACGCCGTGAGTACACCCTGCAATCAAATTCAGAGCTCCATGCTCCTGCAAAGCGCGGCAGGCTTCCACCATGGAACCGCCCGTGCTGACCTCATCGTCTATGATGACACAGTCCCTCCCCTTAACATCCCCGATGATCCGCAGGATGGTTGCCTTTTCATCGTCCGAGTAGCGGCGTTTGTCAAGGATCACCATGGGAACGTCGAGGCGGCGGGCGAACGCTTCGGCTCTCTTGGCGGAACCTACATCCGGGGCGGCGATGACAAAGTTTTCCAGATGTTTCTCCTCGATATAATTACTCATGGTATGCTGAATTTGAAGCTGGTCGACCGGTATCCGTGAAAAACCCACAATCTGCGGTGCATGGAGGTCCATGGTGAGGATACGGTCGGCCCCGGCTGTCTCAAGGAGATCGGCCACAAGACGGGCGGTGATGGAAATGCGCGGTTCATCTTTCTTGTCCGACCGGACATAGGGATAGTAGGGCATGACCGCTGTAATCCGTGAAGCGGATGCATACTTGAGGGCGTCGATGATGATGAGGAGCTCCATGAGCGCCTCGTTGGTATCCGGATACCCTGTCTGGATAACGAATACGTCATCTTCCCGTACGCTCTCCTCGATCCGCACCTTTATGTTACAGTTGGAAAACTTGTTTGCTGTCATCTGGCCGGGATTGATGGAAAGAGAATCGCAGATTTCCTGCGCCAGTTCCGGATTGGATTGCCCGGCAAATATTTTAAGACGCCGTTTCAAAGTCTGCTCCTTTCTGGTTTCAGCGGTTTGGTATAGTATGACATAAGATTTTGAAATCTTTGATTTATTCTCTCGCAAAGTTCGCAAAGTCAATAAAGCAAGGAAAAGACAGGAAATTCGAATGCATCACGGATAATTTATGGTATCTGAATAATTTTTCAAGGCTTGTGAAAGAGCTGCTTTTTATCATCATTTAGATCCTGAAACGGTTTTATCGTTCCCGCGAAGCGGCAACGAGTTCAGGATGACGTCATGCCGAACTTGTTTCGGCATCTCTCAATTAAAAGAAGGTTTTTCACAAGCCTTTAACATAATGTTGGAATACAAAAAAAAATTATTGAAACAAGTATTTTTTCTTTGCGAACTTTGCGAACTTTGCGAGAAACGGTTTCATCGTTCCCGCGAAGCGGCAACTGTATTTCTAAGGTTTCTATAAATGTAAGAAAAAAAAGTGGGGATTTCAACCGGCAGTTCGCTCTCTTGGGCTTTATTTTTCCGCCACCGGGAACTCGGTGATCCGCAGTTTCGCGGAACCGTACGGGATAAGCTGCAATTCCTCCGCCGGGCTTGTTGTGGATACAGGGCTCTCCGGGGGCGGGGCAGCCGAGGCGCCATCCAGCCCCCATGAAGGAATCTTGCGACCCTGTGCTGTAATAACCACCGGGGCTTTAAGCTCGGAGAAACAGGGCATGCTTACCGGTTTTTCCTCCACTTTGAGCGACTTTTCAGGCTGCTTGTCATCAAGGATGAGCGCATAGTTCCAGGGGCCGGTCGGACGGACTTCATAGTCTGAGTGCGGAGCTTCTCCGCGCACCTGATTCCACTCTGAACCGATGCGGAGCGAGAAGGTGAGCGGGCCGCGATAGATGACCGCAGAATTGTTGAACCGGCGGGCCACCCGAAGCTTCATGGGGAAATTGATAGTTACCCTGTCGCCGTTCTTCCAGGTGCGGCCGATGATATGGAATGCGCCGGGAGCAGGCGCGGTCCTGGATTCACTGTTCACCGCCACTTCGGCTTTCTCCGCCCAGCCGGGGATACGAAGATAGAGCGGGAAGCTTTCCTGGCCGGAGACTTTTATCTCCAGCTCGATTGCGCCATAGAAGGGATAATCGGTTTTTTCGATGATGGTGACAGGCTTTGAATTGACCGTTCCGGTGACTTCCGAGGGGCCGTAGGCGATGGCGGCAAATCCCCCGTCCGGCGTTCCCATCCACATATGGCTGACCAGTTTCGGCCAGCCCTGGTTGAAATTGCCGGTGCAGCATTTGTAATTGGGCGCAAGCCCGAAGATATTGGCGTCCGGGCCGTTTGTCCAGTCGCGTTTTTCTATCGTGCAGAGGACCTGGTTGGCCTGCTGGTCATACTGGTGCGCCCACATGTCAGCGGTGAATGCGCCGGGAAGATTATTGAAGCCCAGGGATTCGAGACGGTCGGCGTACGCGGTTCCGCCGAAAAAGGAGGTGAGCATCTCCAGAGAGAACATATATTCCACCACCGCGCAGAGTTCCGTGCCCTGTGAGGGATTGAGGCCGGAAAGGTGTTCGTCTCCGGTGAAAAGTCCGGTAGCGCATCCGTGGAACCGATCGAGCATTTTGATGGCCTGATCGGAGCCGGTACGGTCTTCCCCAAGGCCGGAGAAGAGGCTCCAGAGCGCAGGATACTTCACCGCCATGGCATGGTTGACCACATGGGTAGCCATATTTGGATTCTGCCGCACCTTGTTTTCGATGGTGAAAAAGGTGAAGTGGTCGGTCCAGTTATAACCCTGCGCATGGAGAAGGGAAGCGGTTTCTCCGAAAATCGGGCAGAACCTTCGCTCGCAGAACCAGATAAGCGGCAGGAGGTACTCGCCCCATCGGAATTTTGCCCATATAGTGAGAGGACTATCCTCGAGCGATTTCCGGAGGAGCATGAAATACGCTCCCATAGCCGTTTCCACCCGCTGGTCATGCGATGCCTCTCCATACTGGGCGAGCGCCTTGAGCATGACCGCCCGAGGCCACCATTTGTCCGAATTGTCTGTTCTCGGGCCGATCCAGCCGTCCGATCCCAGGTTGGATAGGGTCCAGTTCATCCATTTGGAGACTTTTGCCTTGAGTTTGGAGTCTTCCAGCAAGTAAGCCAGGGGCGTCAAACCGTCCAGGTAGTACGGCCCCAGCTCCCATGACTCTCCTTTTCCGCCCAGCCAGCCGCTTTCCGGCCCGAGATCGGGGAAAAATTCATCCAGGTGGCCGGAAAGCCCCTCGGCCTGGATTACAAGCTGCTCGCGGAGCCATCCGCGGGGGAGCACTGTTCCGAGCGGCAGGGGAATAAAGGTTCTTTTGGGTGGTTCAACGGAAAGTTTGAGCATGGTTTGGACTCCGGGAGAATAAAGCAGCAAAGTGACAGAGTGACAAAGTAACAAAGTGACAAAGTTAAAAGAAAAGGCGCAAAGGCACAAAGAGAAAAGACTGTCTGAATAGCATAAAAATAAGGATGAAGGATGAAATAAGACACAAAACAGAAGAAAAGCATTTATTTTGAGCTATCTGAGGCTTTTGCAAAAGTCGAGATTGTTTGAAGCAGCCCCCTTCAGGGGGAAAGGGACAGAGGGATAGGGGGCTGTAGTTAAAAAACTCGTTTTCTTTTTTACGTTTAACACGACTTTTGCAAAAAGCCTCATCTTTTTAATCTTTTTTCATCTTTTATCATTTGCATCATTCGCATCAGTGGTTCAGACATTCTTTTTACTTAGGCACTTTGGCACTCAGGCACTTTCTTCATCTGATATGTATCATCACCGCGCTGTCGGCCGGGATGGTGAAGGATTCCCCATTTCCGGCGAGCTTGCCTATATCAAGTTTTACAGGCGCGGGTACGCCCGTCATCTCGACAGACTGCACCCCCGGCAAAGCATACGGTAAAGCCTTCGGTTCAATTTTACAGGCAACCGTTCTCGGTTCCGGATTGAAATTTCCAAGGAGAATGTAGGCTTCTCCGGGGCGGCTGTAGAGCGCGGAGGCGCAGTTAGCTCCGTCCAAAGTCACCGAGGTGTTCCGGTAATCTTCGAACCGGTATTTCTCGATGTCGCCGAGAGGCCGGAGGATGGTGTAAAGCTCTTTCGCCTCAGGGCTTGCAGGCCATGGCGCAACCCCGGTAAGCAGGGTTTCAAGGGCAAGGAGACGGTGCAGCCGTTTTGGTGCATTGGAATCGATAGTGCCGTATCCGATCACCCCCCGCGACCGCGCGCCGGCAAAATTCCATTCAAGGGGGAGATCATCGACAGGGGGCACCGCTTTCGACAGCCACCCATAACCCCACTCCATCCCGACGACGTAATTTGCGAAGTTTTCGGTGACGAACATCGGCGTCATGGTATCGTGGACGATGATCATTCCAGTGGGGCCGACCCGTTCACGGGTCCATTCCATGAGGCTTACGAGGCCGTCCATGTCCCAGTGCCCGGTGGGTGAGAGCGCAAGCGTTCCCAGTCCGCGGTCGGGAGAAATCCCGTTGGAGGTCTTCCCCATGTGAAGGGGATTGTTGCAGTAGAGCGCCACATTCCAGTCGAAATAGACGCCGTCGAGCTTGTGGTTCTTCAGCACCCGGTCGATGCAGAACTCCAGATACTCGAGCCAGCCTGATTTCAGGCACATCTGCGCCCCGAATTCATCCTTGCCGTATCTGTTGTGAATGAGCTTCCCCGAATCATCCGGCTTTCTCCCCCATTCCTCGCCGTGCTCCTTGAAAGCGTCGGTGGAAGGATGCAGTTCCTTGTTGGAGAAATAGGTCGCCGCCTTGATCCCGTATTTGTGGCAGTTCGCGATAACCTCGTCATATTTTTTCATGTCTTCGGGAGGATAGGGCGGATAGGAGCCATCGCGCCAGAACAAACCGTCCCCGTAAGCGTCTCCGTCATTATGGCAGTGCGCGGTGCGGATGCCTGAATCAGCCCACTTTTTGACATTTTCTTCGGAAACCCAGGCGCCCTTGCTGCGGTTGAATGAGGTATGGAGCCAGGGCTTGTTGGCATGCCCTTCCAGGATGGAAAAACCGATGTAATAATCGAAGGTGTACAGCCCTTTCAGAGTTACAGAGCCGGGGATGTACAGGGGACTGATGGAAACCGACACTCCGAGTGGATGGGTCAAGGTTCTTACATTACAATATCCGTTGCCTGGCTCGCCGGAAAGCTGATAATCCCATTGTGAGAGGTCGTCCGAAACGAACCACTCTATCCCCTCGATTCCCTGGTTGGCAAGAACCAGATAACGCGGCACGAACCGTGTCATGAGCGGCGGGTCGAAATGTGTGCCCGCACGAGCCTTTCTCCACTCGCACACTCCAAAAGTGGTAGGGCTCGTGCCTTCCTGGTAGGTTATGTCCTGTCGGATACCGTACTGACTGAGGCCGGGATCGAACACGGTTGAAAGCACGGTCACCCGGCTTGTTTTCATTGCGGTATCCGGGAATATAATTTCTTTATGGATTTTTACATACCCCCAGCGGTATTCATAGCGGGTTTTAACCCGGATTCCGCCCTCTTTGCTGTTCCGGTCGAGGAGCGGGCAGTCTACAGTTACCGTAACATAGTTGCCTTTTTTGACCTGATTCACTACCGGGCCGGAATTAGAAAGATCGCTGTAGCTCCCGCCGGATGTTTGCACGCTCGTTTCAACCGGCTGGAGGATCAGACTGGCTGCATGGCCGTAGGCGTATTTGATGGAAGAGAGAGCGCCTCCCTTTTTCAGGTTATGCTGTATGGTATAAAATGGCGTGGAAAGAGTCAGTGTGCCTGCGGTGTCATCACGCTGCACGGTATACTCCTGGGGCCAGCAGCCTGGAAGGCTTTGTCCGGGCTGCGCCGTCGCCATAACCGGAAAACACAGCGACAGACAGGCAAAGATTGCCGGAAAGCGAAAGAGGAGATTCTTTCCTGGATACATGGTATTCCCTTTCCTGCGAATTGTTGTATTTTTAGGAGAATGGAAGCTATATTATACAGGGCGAAAGTTTTTGTTCTGTTTTTTTAGATGCCGAAACAAGTTCGGCATGACATGTGTCATCCTGAACTCGTTTCAGGATCTATTTGCTTTGCTTTAGTCCAGGGAAAACACCAGCACCTATAATTTACCAATTTCTTTTCCATTGTCCAGAATAAGTTTATGGAATGAAAAAACTTCTCCTCCATATCTGCTGCGGGCCCTGCGCAACCCATGTCATACATGCTCTCCGCGGGGAATATGCAGTCACCGGATATTTCTATAACCCGAACATCCATCCGGCGGATGAATATTCACGGCGGCTTGGGGTGGTGAAAGAGGTTTCACGTCATCTCGATGCGCCGGTCATCGAAGGAACCTATGATCCTCCGCTGTTTTTCACGGCAGTGCAGGGATTGGAAAAAGAGCCGGAAAACGGCGCCCGGTGCCTTGTTTGCTGCCGCCTCCGTCTGACCGGAGCATGCCGGTATGCGTCGGAGAACGGTTATGGTCTTGCGGCAAGCACACTCACCCTGGGACCCATGAAAAAAGCCTCTCTCATCAATCCCATCGGTGTGGAAGAGGCCCGCCGGGCCGGTGTAGAGTTCCTGGAAGCCGACTGGAAGAAGAAGGACGGTTTCCGGCATTCGTGCGAGCTGTCCAGAGAGTACGGAATTTACCGCCAGCATTACTGCGGGTGTAGGTTCTCTTTGGCAGAATAAAGAGAAAAGAAAATATTAGACAGGATTAACAGGACAAAAACTATAAAATGAAATCTTGTAAAATCATGTAAATCATGTCAAAAAAAATAAAAGAAATTAGACAGGATTAACAGGATTAACAGGACAATAACTATAAAATGAAATCTTGTAAAATCATGTAAATCATGTCAAAAAAAAAATCATTCATGAGCCATAGTTCATAGGGATTAAAGGGAAAAAGGAAAAACCATGAATATCATTGTTTTCGGAGCGCACCCGGACGACTGCGAACTACAGGCAGGGGGAACCGCCATCAAATGGGTTCGGGCGGGACATCGGGTCAAATTCGTTTCGGTCACCAACGGTGACGCCGGGCACCAGGACCACACGAGAAAAGAGCTGGCCCGGATAAGGAAAGCGGAAGCTGCTGCCGCAGATGCCGTCCTCGGCGTCACATCGGAAGTCCTCAACAATCCGGACGGCGAGCTTTTGCCCACCCTGGAGGTACGGTTCAATCTCATCAGGCTCATTCGGAAATGGGATGCGGACATGGTTATCACCCACCGTCACAATGACTACCATCCTGACCACCGGAATACCGGACTTCTCGTTCAGGACACCGCCTACATGGTCATCGTCCCAAAAGTATGCCCGGATACTCCTCCGCTGAAGAAAAATCCCGTTTACCTGTATACTTCCGACCGTTTCAAAAGCCCGGAGCCTTTCCGCCCGGATGTCATTGTTCCTATAGATGACGTCTTCATTCAGAAAATCTGCGCGCTCCACTGCATGCCCTCACAGTTCTATGAGTGGCTGCCCTGGACCGGGGGAAACCTTGACAAAGTTCCGAAAACGGATGAGGAGCGCCGGGCTTCCCTTGAGAAATCAAGGCGCACGGAGATGCCGGGCAGCATGAGAACAGCAGCGGAAAAAATGTATGGCAAAGAGGCGGCGGATTTAATTAAGCTGGTCGAAGCGTTCCAGGTCTGCGAATACGGCCGTCAACCCTCACGCGCAGAGCTTCAAAAGCTATTCCCGTTTCTTCCGCCTTTTAGATAAGAGACGGGCTCAGCTGATCACCTTCACATTCAGAGGCGCCCGCAACTGGAAATTCAGCGCATCAACCGGATCGAATTTCTTCTCCATCCCGAATTCGTAGAGCAGGTAGGCGTTCTTTTCGTAATACGATGACCCTTTGGGGACCGGGATAAGGTTTTTATCGATCTCGCTCAGAGACATGGTAGTATAACCCCGAGGGGAGTAAATGAGGCTCCGGAACCAGTAGAATCCCTCGTCGTGCTCGCTGATCACCGTGTGGGAATTATAGAGCGGCGAAGGCTCTCCGGTGAGCACATTCTTGTTTTCCCACTCCAGCCGGATACTGGCGACCGCATCGCCGTTCTTGATGTTGCAGAGACTGAACCAGGCCATGTTCGGCGGCAGAGAGCTGCCCAGGCTGTGCCCGCCGAGCCGGATGGTGTCATCCCCCCAAACCTTCGTGGTGCCAATCTCGCCGTTATCGGTATCCAGCATGTCCGGTGTCTTGTCGCGCCAGCCGGCATGGGTGAAATCGGTGCGCCCGAACGCCAGCTCGTCGTTACGGATGGCGAAAGTACGGGTATCCTTTTTGGCTTCTATACGCGAGGACATGATAAACCAGGGAAGTCCGGCATAGAAGCGGTAGTACACCTCCATATACACCGTGTCCTGGTTCGGAATGAGCTGACGGCGTTTGATGGAAAAAAAGATCGGTCCGCTCTCCACCTCATGAGGCGGATCGACAAAGTGATGAGCGTAGAACCAGGTATACCCATCTTTCGGGAAATTCTCGGGGATGACAATGAAATCGGGATTCCAATGCAGTGTGCCGAACTTGAACCTTAACGAGGCTTTGGAAGAAAACTTCAAATCTATCTGGTCTATCTGCCCGCTCTTTTCCTCGGTTAAAATCCTGTAGTGGCTGTTGTCGATGGTATACTTAACCCTTTCCCCTTTCACCGAAAGCGGCGACTGATACCGGGGCGCCGGGGCATCCGGGTTTCCATGGCAAACATAGTACGTTTCCGTCGTATAAGCCTTTACATCGGTGAAAAATGCGATGCGCGCCCTCACCGGAACATTGGCGCTGTCTTTAGGCGCGATCTTGCCGTTTCTGATGTCATACACCTGGCAGGGTATCTCGGTGAAGATTTTGTCGACGGGGGAATAACGCACCACCCGTACATCCCTTTTCACCAGATCGGGAATCGCAGTGAGGTTTTTCTTTGTTGCCTGCTCGGTGAGCTGTATTTCGATATCCACCGGCTCACGGGTGCGGTCGATTCCTGCTGTTTCCTGAACCAGGACTTTCTGGGAATGCTTCCAGGCCGGATTCCAGGTCGGGTTGGTCTGAGCCGAAAGCGCGCCTGCCAGACCGGCGGCAGATAAGGCCATGATCACTGCTCTGAATGTGTTTTTTTTCATGGTTACTCTGTTCTCCGTTGTGTGCAATTCTGTGCGATTATTTTCCCGCCTGATTTTCCAGCAGGAATACCCGTGTTTCCGGGGCTTTAAGGTCGAAAACGATCTCGCCGGTGTTTTTCGCATATTCCTTCCCGCTGATAAGGTCTTTCACACGGTATTTCCCCGGCAGGCTGATTTTCTTTTTCTCTGACTTGAGGGAATGCAGGGCTACCACGCAGTTGTCTGCCATGAACACATCGTTTGATTCCGTATAGACATGCGTTCCGGCATAGCGGGCGATATTCCGCCAGAGATTCGCCGGAAGAGGAACCGCAGTGGTGAAAATCGCCGCATAATCGCCCGCCCCAAGAGATTCCTTCCCCTGGTACTTTCCTGCCGCTCCCTTTCCGAACTCCTTGATGGCAAGCCCGATATGGTTGTTGCCGCCTTTGGCCCATGCAAGCCCCAGCTCGTCGCCGTCGGTGGGCATCATCACCGGGCCGTAGGGCAGGGGTCCGCCGATGACGGTGTCGGCGTCAAGGTTACGGGTGATCGGATGCTTGAAGTTGGAAATAAGAATGCGCCGGGGGGCGTTTGCCGGAAGCATCTCGAACTGAAATCCGGTGAGTTTTGATGCCGAAGCTGTTCCGATCACTTTGCCGTCGGAGATTCCGGAACCCGGTCCCCAGATCACTATGTTACCCTCACGGAAGACTTTCTTCTTCAATAATTCCAGCCGCTGGTCGTCCACGCGGAAGAGGTTGGGGAAATAGAAAACCCTGTGTTTGGGAAAATTGTCGAGGGCTAAATCCTCGAACAGGTAAATGTTGTGGGGCGCTCCGCAGCGGGCTAAACCCATCTTCTCTTCCCACATGATGGCATCGTTGAAAAAGTTGCCGGCGCCGTTGGTTTCAAGCGCCGCGGAATCATCGAGGATCATGGCGATGCCCGGCATTGTCTCGTGCTTCCAGGCGAGCGATTCCCGGATGACCTCCACCTGGCGCTGTATGACATCCTGCACGGGCTTGTCCCCGAACCAGTCCGCAATGAAGAAACCGTACATCCAGTAGGAATTGAATCCCCTCGCCCAGCCTGCGGCGAAGTTACGCCAGGTGATGGCCGCCCATTCCTGGTAATTGCGGGCTGTGCCGATGTCCTTGTTGCCGCTGCGTGTGTCCATTTCGGCCCAGAAGTATTTGCCGCGCAGGACAGCAGTATCAGCGGCGCCCTCGGGCTCATAGACGCCGCCGATGCCGCGCGCCTGGTAATCGTGCGGGGTGAGAATCCCGGAAAGCCCCGGAGCGGTGGAGATCAGATTCGCCACATCCATATGTCCGGAGCCTGCCATGAATTCCGGGTAGGCCAGGCTCCAGGATACCTTTTCTCCGAAGCTGGGATAGCCGAAGAATCCCTTGAGATTCCAGCCGAGCATAACCTGCTTGAGGGCGTCATGAAGAATGAGCACCTTACGGTTCGCAGCCTTTTCCATGGCCTCGCCGCACCGGCTGAAACGGAGGTGGAAGAGATCGCGGGTCAGCTCCAGGTAATCACGCAGAGGCTGGTTATCCTTCGCGTTCTGCCAGTAGAGGAGGCCGGAAACTTCGGGAACCGTGCCGCGCAGCTTGTCCTTCGGTATATCCGCCGACTCGAAGGAAAGGGTCGAATCGCCGTACGCCGCTCGAAGCTTCTGCACCGTGACATATTTCTTGCGGAGGAAGTTGCGGTACTTCTGCGCCATGACCGGATTGTGATCGAACAGCCAGCCGTCCGCCACAGGCATATGGCTCCCTTCCTCGAGGTAGTGGGTATTGTATCCGATGACCCGGTTCCCCCAGGGCTGCGCTTCACAGTACTTTACCAGCGCGGCGCCGAAAGCGGCGGCTTTCTCCCAGAAAGCATCCGAGGCGAGCGAGGGAGTATCCTGAGCCTTCCCTTCCTCGTTGATGGTGAACTCGTTCGGGTGCTTCTCTGCCCAGGATTTCGGGGCGCGGGTGTAGAAGCGGATGATGATGTACGCTTCCGGGTCGCCCGCGAGGATGTGCTTCGCCTGATCGTCCAAAGTGAACACGGAGGAAGGCTGCTCGACAAGCTGTTTTTCCGACACTGTCTCGCCGATCCACCAGCGGGTGGAATTATAATCGCTGGGGAGCCTGTCTATCCAGATGGGATACACACCCATCTTGTGTTTGTAGAAGAGGTGCATATACTTGTCGTAATACTCTTTTGTCGACCCAGGGCTGTATCCGGGAAGAGCGTCGGGCTTGCCGTCGATGAACACGGTCGGGCGGCCGTTATACATTTTCACCTCGACATCGGGCAGTTTTTTCTGAGCCAGGGCGATGTTCCCGAGCGCCGGGGATAAAGTCAGGAAGGCAAAAGAGAGAAACATCATTCGCAGTGTATGCATTGGAAACTCCTTTCGCAGAAAGATGATATTCCGCAATTTTTCATGGGGGGGGAAACTTATGAGAAATGAATATACCAATTACGGGGACACACTGCAAGAATAGGGAAAATGAATTTTACTTCAGTTATTGGAGTATAGATTGCCCAAAACTCGGAAGTTTGATGAACTTTACAATAATGAAGCGTTTTGAGGAGAAAGGAACTTTTGGGCGGATTTTTCAACTTGAAGGAGGTGATTGTTCAGTATTATCGATATCACATCATCAGGACTCATGTATTCTGAAAAACTGTTGACTGTTGATGTCCGAGGCCCTTCAAGATATCGAGCGATGGTAGCGGCTGCCCATAAGGGCCGATAGTGTATATAGATATTTTTGTACTTATTATTTGTTTTGAGAAACCTGTCCCGGTTCTCATGATTTTGACCATGTCGAATTTCAGGATCGTTAAAAAATAATGCTTCTACAATATGCAATGCCTTATAAAATGCTGCTATGGTAATCCAGTCGTGGAATTGAGATTTGTTTTCAAGCAGATGATTGATTAAATCCTGGTTATGTTTCGCTAGAAGAATATGAACTGATTCATCAGGCATTGTTATACCGTAAGGAGGCTTTTGGGTCCAAAAAAGATGATATTTGTTCAAAATCCACTTGAGGAATGGCAAGTACGCTGAGTTTTATTTTATCATAGTTTTTATCCCGAGCGATTTCAATATCGAGATCAGTGAGCCCGTTCTCAAATTTGCCATTATACTTTTTAGAATTACGAACCACCAGAAAAAGCAACCCGGCATCACGGACAGTTAAAAAGGCGCTTTCAATTTCGCCTTTGTTTCCATGAATCCATTGGGCGAGTCTTTCCAGAAGCTTTTGAAACTGGTTGGAGAAAGCGCTTGTATAATTATATGCTCTGCAAGCCTGGATGGCTTTATCAACTGTCAGGTAAAACGACTCCTCATCTGCAGGAATAACAGTAATGTAATTCTCCTTTTCCTGATAGTGCAGTTGAATCGGAGTAACGAAATTTTCAATCTTTTTTACTGTGGCTTTCGGAGTCGACATAGAAAACTCCTTAATTTGAGTTGTACAGGTAAAAATACCAAATATATTTAAATAGCAATACATTCATTTCGTTTTCTCAGTCATAGTATAATAAGTTCACCAGATAAGTCAAGTACTTTTTGTCAAATCTTATTTATCTTTCATCCTTTATCATTTCCTCTGGTATCTCACTTTCCCGCCCACAATCGTATATTCTGGAACCGTGGTCAGTATTTCCTTAGGCGCCACTGTCAGGATATCTCTGGAGAGCACCACCATGTCGGCAAGTTTTCCCGCTTCTATCGAGCCGAGCAGCTTCTCCTGAAAAGCAGCATAGGCTGCCCAGATGGTGAATCCGCGAAGGGCCTGCTCACGGGTCATCCGCTCTTCCGGAAACCAGCCGTTCGTGGGCCATCCTTTGGGGTCCTTACGGGTGATTGCGGCGTATATACCGAGCATCGGGTTGATCTCCTCTACAGGGAAATCGGATCCGCAGGGAATGAACGCCCCGGTTTTGAGAAACTTCTGCCACACATAAGCCCCCTCGATGCGTTCCGGCCCCAGACGGTCCTGCGCCCAGTACATGTCCGAAGTGGCGTGAGTGGGCTGCATGGAGGGAATCACCCCCAGGGCGGCGAAACGAGGAATATCTTCCGGCGAAACCACCTGGGCATGCTCGATGCGAAACCGGTGATCGGGGGTAGGATGGGCGCGGAAAGCCTGTTCGTAAGCGTCGAGGGCCAACCGATTGCCCCGGTCGCCGATGGCGTGGGTGCAGACCTGGAATCCGGCTGCGAGAGCGCTTTCCGAAACTTTTTCTACCCGCTCGAAAGAAGCGGTCAAAAGGCCGCTGTATCCCGGACGGTCGGAATAAGGCTCCAGGAGCGCCGCGCCCCGTGAGCCGAGGGTGCCGTCGATAAAGAGCTTGATGCTCCGCACGGTCAGGCAATGGCCGCCGTAATCCGGAAGCAAGTTTTTCTTCATAAAGCCCGCCAGATCGTCAACTCCGGGATCGGAGAGCATGGCATAAATGCGGAGCCCCATACGGTCGTGGTCGATGAGATACTTGTAGTGTTCCACAGTTACGGGGGACACTCCGGCGTCATGGATGCCTGTTAGTCCGGCGGCGAGACAGTTTTTCGCAGCGGCAGCCAGGTTTTTCCGCTCGCGCTCCGGAGGGATGTCGGGAATACGCGAGTATACCAGATGCATGGCGTGGTCGATAAACACCCCGGTCGGGGCGCCGTCTTTTCTCCGGAGGATTTCACCACCCGGGAGGTTTGGGGTTTGTGTTGTGATCCCGCACATCTCCATGGCCTTTTTGTTGGCGATGCCCGCGTGACCGTCCACCCGCACGAGCCACACCGGATTATTCGGGACAGCTTTCGTGAGCAGTTCGTGGGAGGGCATTTCCTTGCTGTCCCAGTCGTTCTGATCCCAGCTTCTGCCGAGTATCCATTCACCGGGAAGGGTCGTTTTGGCTTTTTTAGCGACCATGTCAACGATCTCTTGAAACAGGTTTGTGCCCCGTAAATCCAGCTCTGCGAGGGCTTCGGCGTAACCCGGCAGATGAGCGTGAGCGTCGATAAGACCGGGAACTACCAGTTTCCCGTCCAGCTCGATAACCTGTGTGCCAGGGCCGATATAGGGTTTCATCTCGCTGCTTTTGCCGACCTTGACAATCCTGTCCCCGCTGACCGCCACCGCTTCGGCAAAGAAGAAAACAGAATCGACAGTGGCAATTTTCCCGCCGCGCAGCACCAGGTCAGCCGGTTTAACCGGGGCGCCGCTGCAGGATACGATGGAAAAAACCGCGAGACCGGACAGTAAACCTGCAACGGTTAAGTTATGGGGAAATAGTTCCAAGGTGAACTCCTTGAAAAAAGGATAGTTATTTTAAAATATATGCACTTGTATTTTTTCAATTAATTTTAGATAATTTTGACAGGATTGACAAGATTAACAGGATTATTTGTAAATGAATTATTCATAAGTTTTTTCCATTCTGTATAAGGTATAGATACTGAAACAAGTTCAGGATGACACGTGTCATGCAAAACTCGTTTCGGCATCTGATTTGAAAATAAATGCAATAAAATCTGACGTTATCTCTTTGTCAGAATTTACATGATTAATATGATTATACTTTTGTTTTTTCTAGCCCGGATTATTCATAAAGTTACATAAGTATTATCTCAACTTATTTTTAAACAAACACTTAAGCCTACTTTTTTGAAGGCAACCCCCTAAATCCCCCAAAGGGGGACTTGGTATGGTAAAGATAATAACATGTAAGTTCAACAAAATTGTAAAATAACTGTTAGGCTTTGTCTTTCAGCCTTTTAAGTCCCCCCTTGGGGGATTTAGGGGGCTGTAGTTTTAAAGCTTACAAAAAGAAAATCCTTTTTTATGAATAATCCGG
>JAUYCD010000052.1 GCA_030692375.1 Candidatus Latescibacter sp.
CCTTCGATTCGGCTAATTTCATCCAGGAATACCCCACCATCTTCGCTTCGACCCGTGTGGAGCCGGACTGCATGGTGCTCTCCCGGTTCATCGAGACTGTGGATCCCTGGAAAGTCGTCCGCGCCCGCACCGATTACGAGCGCGCGCTCACCAACCGCCCCGTTCCGAACCGCGCCGTCCATTTTTACCTCGGCCTGACCGACTTCCTCCTCCCGGACTCTATCAGGAAGCTCTATGACAACGCTGTCTGGAAGGCCGAGGAGAACAATCTCTTCACCGAGATGGGACTGGCGGGGGTGAACGGCCCCTTCCTGCCCGGATTCATGAGCCGGGTGGGCGCCGCCGGCCTTGACAGCCTTTACAAGAAATACGGGATGCGGTTCAGCTTTCACGGCGGGGTGAGCGGCGAGGCGGCAAAGAAGAACGGTGCGACCATCCTCATCCCGGCAGGTTCGGCGGCGTTTTTCGACCCGGTGTTCATACGCATGAGGCATGAGATGCTCGAAAAGTGGCTCGAGCAATACGGCAATGCGCCGTGGCTTTTCGACATTCGCGGTCAGGATGAGCCGTTCAACCAGATTGCGACCATCCTCCAGCCGGGAACCTATGAGATGATAGACCGCGAGATTCGCGAGAAGTATGGCGTAGGTCTCGGAGTCCCTCAGGGCGTTCCAGGCATACCCTACGAGAACCAGCCGGTGCAGGCGATCAGTCGTATTGTCCCCAACCACGAAACCGCGCTCCAGCGCATCGCCGCTTTCCGCTGGCTGAACAAGACGTTTGCGGAGGTCGCTCGCGGCGATTATGAGGCGGTCAAAAAACACGCCCCCGGCGCGCTCGCCGAGGCATACAACCGCAATTCCGTGGCCGACCTTGATTTCCTCGACCAGTCGCTCATTTACCCCTATACCGATTATTTCTCAGCCGACCCCTACCCGTCATTCTGCATCTATGTCTATGGCAATGCAAGGTCAAAATACCACGTGGGCTTCACCAGCAAGATGGTCACCGACCTGGCGGCGGGAAAACCCACCCAGATGATCGTTCAGGGCTGCGAGATGATCCAGCGGCTCTCCACCGCTGAAAACGTCCGGGAGTGGGCTAGCCAGGCGGCCAAGACAGGGACGACCATGATCGACTGGTGGGGCACCCCGAAGCTCCTGTACCCGGAAGTCTACCGAGAGATGCAGCGCATCTCCAAGCTCTGGAAAACCCTGCCGGCGCTCGACATCCCGGATAGATCGGATATCGCCGTCCTGTTCAGCGACGATTCCCGCGCCGCCGCGGGAGATGAAGCGCTACAGGCCCACTATACGCTCCATGCCATCCTCGGGGAGAAGCTATGCGCCTGGTTCACATTTGTGAGCGAAAATCATGTCCGCCGGGGACTGCACACCCTCGAAGGGAAGAAGCTCATCATCGCGCCGCAGCTTGCATACATCTCGAAGGAGTTCGCCGGAGAGCTCATCCGCCGCGCGGAGGAGGGCGCGACGCTGGTCGTGCTCGATCCCGACGCCCTCACATGGGATATCGAGACCGGCACCCTCAAGGATGAGCGCCTGCGCCTGCTTGGTCTGGGCGAGTGCTCGAAACGTCCTGCCGTGGAACTGCATCCGGCCCCCTCATCTGCCGCACGGTTCAAAGGAGTCAAGTCCCTGGCGCTCCGTCCCCTGCGCAATGTGGGGAATACAAACAACGCCCGAGTCCTGACCGTTCCTGAAGGAGCGAAGCTGCTCTTCACCTATCCAGACGGTTCTCCCGCGGCGTTCTCCCGGAAAGTAGGCAGGGGCGAGGTGATAGTCTTCGGGGCCATGCCGTTCCAGGACAGCGAGTTCGCGATGGCAACCACAGGATGGGAACCACTTTTCAGCGGGCTCACCGACGAGCTGGGCATTAAGCGTGACCTCCCCGTCTGGCGGTTTCTCTTTCCCGCAACCGGGGGTGAGCCGACATATTTCGAGCCGCTGGTTAAGATACCGGGAAGGTGAAAAAGGAAGTGACCTCCGCAAGTTACTTTTTAGATAGATGCCGAAACAAGTTCGGCATGACACGTGTCACCCTGAACTTGTTGCCGCTTCGCGGGAACGATAAAACCGTTTCAGGGTTTAGACAAACATGAATCGACTTTTCACATCTGATTTTTTATTTGAGTCACCCACGGAGAACTCTATGCAAAAACGGTTTTCGATGATGTTTTGCTTTATCATGGTCTATGCCTGCCTTTTGCCCCTCTTCGCCAATGCTCAGCCGGTCCAGCAGACAGTCCGGGTCATCATCGTCCCTGACCGTCCCTCCTGGGAGTACACCTGCGAGGAGAAACCGATTTTTACCATTTCGGTCATCCAGTTCGGGAATCCCATGGATGGTGTGGCGGTCCGTTATACAATCGGGCCCGAGAAGATGGCGGCGGTCAAATCCGGGACAGCCGCCCTGAAAAACGGCTGCGCCAAAGTCGGGGAAGTCACCATGTCCGTTCCGGGGTTCCTCCAGTGCTCTGCGTCGGTAACGGTGGAGGGCAGGGAATACAGCGGCATCGGCGCCGCCGGATTCGAACCCCTCAAAATCCGCCCCTCCTCGGAACCTCCCGCCGATTTCGCGGACTTCTGGGAGAAAGGGAAAGCAGATCTAGCCAGGATTCCCATGGATGCACGGGTCACCCTGCTCCCGGAGAAGTGTACTTCCACTTTGAATGTGTATCACGTAAACCTGCAAAGCTGGGGCATGAGCCGTCTCTATGGCATTCTCTGTGTTCCGAAGAAGGCCGGGAAATATCCTGCGCTCCTGCGCGTCCCGGGGGCAGGTGTGCGTCCCTACAACGGCGATACAGCGATGGCCGACAAGGGGATGATTACCCTGGAAATCGGCATCCACGGCATCCCGGTAACTATGGAGCCGGGTGTCTATGCAGACCTTTCGAAGGGGGCGCTCGGCAGTTATTGGACCTACAATCTTGACAACCGCGATACCTATTACTTTCGACGGGTATACCTCGGCTGCATACGGGCGCTGGATTTCATCACGAGCCTTCCGGAATACGACGGCGAGCGGCTGGCGGTCACCGGAAGCAGCCAGGGAGGCGCGCTTACTGTGGCGACCTCCGCTCTCGACCCACGGGTGAAATGGATGGGAGTATACTGCCCGGCGCTCTGCGATGTCACCGGCTATCTGAACGGACGCGCGGGAGGCTGGCCGCACATGTTCGCTACGCCAAACAGCCGTACCAGGGATAGAGTTGATTCCGCGAAATACTATGATGTAACCTGTTTTGCCCGCCTGCTGAAAATTCCGGGAATTTATTCCTGGGGATTCGTGGATGCCACCTGCCCGCCGACCTCCATGTTTGCGGCGTATAATGCGATCACCGCCCCGAAGGAACTCTATCTCGTCCTCGATTCCGGGCATTGGAATTACCCCGAGCAGAGCGAACGGATAAACAATTGGCTGACGCTGAAGATGACGGGGAAATGATTCAACCTTCGGGAGTGAATCCATGAAATTAATGTCCTTTTTCTTTATACTTGCCGGGTTTCTCTCATTCCTATCGCCGGCCGCCGCCGAGGTTACTGTGCAGGATATCCGGTCGGCGCTCAGAAGCAATCTGGTTCATCCGTACCTGTATTTCACCGAGGAGGAGAAATCCTCTCTTCTCAACCGTGTATGGAATGATCCGGAATGCAGGGATATCTGGCAGCGACTGACTGCCGAAGCCAATCGGCTGCTCTTCACTACTGTGGAGGAAAAAGCGCCGCCGCAGGAGAAGCATACCGGGTTTACCAACACGGATGCACGGCTGGATTACCTGCGTCTGAATGTGCGCTCCGCTTTCACTCTGGCGTTCGTGTACCAGTTGACCGGGGATGAACGTTATGCCCGTAAGGCGTTCGCATTCGCCGATGCGGCCTGCGACCTCCCCACGTGGGTTGACCGGAGGCACCAATTTCCCATTATCTACAGCCGGGTCTGGCCCTGGAATGTTCGCGACGATCAGGCCGCATTCGCGTTCGATATCGAGTCCGCCGATACCGCGCGATCCCTCGCGGCAGTATACGACTGGCTCTACCCCACGCTGGACAAGCGTTCCCGCGACCGCATCCGGGGCGCTCTTTTGGAGAAGGCAGTACTTCGGGTGCGCGGCAATTACGAATACCAATGGTGGGCGGCCTCATACCGCTGCAACTGGTGCGCCGTTTGCAACGCCGGGCTGGGAACTGCCGCCCTCGCGCTCCTCGCCGAAGATCCACAACTGGCGGATGTCATCGCCGAGTCCTGCAACCGCATTTCTAAACAGCTCGATGAGATGGGCGAGGACGGCGGCTGGCAGGAGGGATGCGGCTATTACCGCAAGAGCATACACGCCTTGAATTTTTTCGCCGATCCGCTCAAAAGGCTCACCGGCGGGAAGTTCAATCTTTACAAGCATCCACGCCTGGCTGCAAACCCGGTCACCTTTCTAGTCTATAATACGGTGACCCCGCGCCGTCTCCTGGTTTTTGAGGACTCCGGGGCTAACCGCGCGGGGACCAGTCATATCTGGAACAAGCTCGCCCTAGAGACCGGAAGCGGCGAAACGGCATGGTTCCGTAACCGCATGTTCGGCCCTGGAAGCGAGGAATTCGACATCATCTGGCCCAGAGCCGGTCTGAAACCGAGCCTTCCCTCACAGCCCTCCAAAATCTTTCGGAACATCGGCTGGGTAATCATGCGGAGTGATTTCAACGATCCGGCCAAGGTGGTGCTCGCCTCAAGGGCCGGGATGAACGATGATCCCCATCACGGCCACCTGGACTGCGGGCATTTCGTACTGTACTGGCGCGACCAGGAATACATCTGCGATATCGGTTCTCCGCAATACGACGAGCTGTATTTCGACGAGCTCCGCTGGACCTATCCCCAGGTATCGAGCGCCGGCCATAATGTCATTCAGGTGAACGGCGAGCTTCAGATTCCGGCGAAATTCAAGAATCAAGCGTGGAAAGAGGGAGTGGGGGGAAAGGTTCTCCAATTCCGGCCGGGTGAAACCCGCGACTATACCCTCATGGACCTCACCGGGGCTTATCCGGGTAAAGAATTGAAAGGCTGGCGCCGTCACCTCATTCTGGAAAAACCATCGATCACTGTAGTGCTGGACGAAGTGTCTTCCGAACCGGGCGCTGAGATAGAAGCGAGGTTCCATTCCCATTGCTCTTTTACCCTGAAAGACCGATATGCTCTCCTCCGCGGCGAAAAAGGCATTATGGCTCTCATTCCGGTAACCGAGAGTCCTTTCGGCTTCCGCTCGGGCAGGCACGCCGACCTGCCGGTGATTCAGGATGTATCATTCGCCTGGATCCCCTATTTCGGAGTTGTTGCCGCAGCACAATCGCCATCTACCCGGATAGCTACACTTATTCTTCCCGTCGAAATGGAATCCGAGGCCGAGAAAATAGCCCGATCCATATTCAGTAGGACAGACAGCACCGGGAACTACTCCATTGTATTTGAAAAGGGGGGAAAGAAATTCGAATATCGGTTCAGGAAGGAACCGGAAGGATTAGTATTGGAGCAGGGAAAGTCTGAACTTTGACAGGAAT
>JAUYCD010000053.1 GCA_030692375.1 Candidatus Latescibacter sp.
GAAGGGGGTAGAAAAAATGAAAGATAAAAAATGCTTGTGGCGAATTCTCCCCTTAACAAGGGGAGATGCCGACAGGCAGAGGGGATCAATCCCTTTAATGAAATGTGAAAAAACATTTTATGAATAATCCGGGCTAAAAGACTTGTGAAAAACACTTTTATTGAATGAAAACCCCGCTTTTTCTAAACTCACCTCTTGGTCTCCTCTCTATTCTAGAGAGGAGATAACTCGTTGCGAGCCTTCTAGTTCCCCCTCTATAGTATAGAGAGGGGGTCAGGGGGTGAGTTTAGGCGGAAAAGAAAATAACAGGCATTTAGACTTTTTCACAAGCCTTCTCAAACCCTCAAAATATATGTAAATCAAGCAATTACAAATTATTGCTTATAATAATCCTGCCAGCAGCCATTTCGGGAATGATTTTTCTTACATATGTATAACCGGCTGCTTTTTTTATAAGCGCTTTAATATAATAACATAAATATGAAAATAAGAAGCTTTTTTTTTAAAAATTTTTCTTTTTAATCTTTTTTTTCTAAAAATGGTTATATCAATGCGCCGGATCAGATGCCAATGCCCTGATTTTGCCGGGGAAAATCAGGAAACCCATTCGGCATGTCTTCTTCAGTATTGCTCCATGAGCAGTGACGCCGAAACTCTTTCCTTGAACTGCTACAGCGAAAAAGGTATATTAAAAAATCCTTTTTAGAGAAAGGAAATCTCTTGGATCACGATGCGTATAAAGAAGCCGGAGTCGATATCGATGCGGCGATGGAAACCAAACATCACATTCGGAAATTGGTGCGGTCAACCTTTCGTCCGGAGGTGCTGTCAGACATCGGAGCATTCGGCGGACTGTTCAAACCCGATTTCACCGGGATCAATGACCCTGTGCTCGTTTCTTCGGCGGACGGGGTTGGCACGAAACTGAAAGTTGCGGTCATGACCGGCCGTCACGACACAGTGGGCGCCGACCTTGTGAATCACTGCTGCAACGACATCCTTGTAATGGGCGCTGTCCCGCTCTTTTTCCTGGATTACCTGGCCTACTCCAAACATGACAATACGCTGGTGCAGGCGGTCATATCCGGCATCGCCCAGGCCTGCCGTGAGAATGGCTGCGCTCTCATCGGGGGCGAAATGGCCGAGCTTCCCGATGTCTACCATCCCGGAGAATACGATCTGGCCGGAGTAATTGTGGGCGTGGTCGGCCAGGGTGATATTCTCGATGGTTCCCGGGTATCCGGGGGAGATGTCATACTCGGGCTCGCCTCCACCGGTCTCCATACCAATGGGTACACGCTTGCCCGGAAGCTTCTCTTCCGGACGGCCGGTCTCAAACCGGAAGACCTGCTGCCTGGAACAGGGAAAACCATTGCGGATGCGCTGCTCGCAGTTCACCGCTCCTATGGTCCCTCGGTCATTCCGCTTCTTCATGCCCCGGGGCTTCACGGCATGGCCCATATTACCGGGGGCGGATTTACCGGAAACATCGACCGCACCCTTCCGGCGCACCTCGATGCGGTGATCGATCTCGATTCCTGGGGAATCCCCCCTCTTTTCCGGTTCCTTACAGAGACCGGTAATCTCAGCGACGCCGAAGCGTACCGCACATTCAATATGGGAATCGGGATGACATTGACTGTGGATCCGTCCGAGGCCGAAAGAATCACTGAGATACTTAAGCGTTCGGGTGAAACAGTCTATCGTATTGGCCGGGTTATCCCCGGCTCACGGAAAGTCCATATTGTTCGAGGAAAAAAGAATACAGAAGACAGTAACCAGAAGACAGAATAAAGAGATTTTCTCTCGCAAAGTTCGCAAAGTTCGCAGAGAAATAAATAGTATAAACCAGAAAATATTGGACAGGATTAACAGGATTCACAAGATTAGGAAAAACAAGAATTTAAAAATCCTGTCTTGTAAATCCTGTCAAAAAAGGTTCTCAAGCCGATATGGATTTTCATCGAATCAAACTCTTTTTCATCTTTCAGGGGCCAGCGCTCCTTTACGCAATTGTTATTTTTTCCCTTTCCTCGTTTCCGGGATACAAACTTCCCTCTCTTCCTTTCGATTATGGGGACAAACTGGTCCACTTTCTCGAATTCGGGCTGTTCGGCATCTTCCTTTACCGCGCTTTCCGGTTTCCTCAGCCCTCATTTCAACCTCTCCGCCTGACCATCGCGTTCGGGTTACTTTACGCCGCTTCGGACGAAATTCACCAGCTCTTTGTTCAGGGAAGATTCTGCGATTTCTTTGACTTTGCAACCGACAGTGTCGGATTGATAGTCTTCGCGTTCATCTCCTCCCGCCTGAACCCGGCCCCCCCGGACGATTCCGAGATATTCATCCTGAACCGGGATCGGTGAAGACAGAATCCTGGTACGAGGGATAGTATCTTCCGACAGTGATGTCCGGCTATAATTTCGTCTCCATTATAAACATGAGCTCATTTCAAAAAAGAACGCCTATTTTGACGCCCTTATCTTTTTTATAAGAGGCTTTTGCAAAAGCTGTGTTATACGTAAAAAGAAAACCAGTTTTTTTACTACAGCCCCCTAACCCTCTGTCCCTTTCCCCCGTTCCGGGGGCAAGGGAAGTCGTTGCTCAACAGTCTTTGCTGCTTCGCAGGCACGGTAAATCTGTGTCCTGCCCACTTCAGGGGGAAGGATGTCCGAAGGACAGAAAGGGGGTTGCGTCAAACAATCTCGACTTCTGCAATTGTCTCATAAATGGACTTATTTTACCTGTACATCGCCCCCAGCTTTTCGCACACCCTGAAATCGTCTCCGCCGTACCGGTCCCACATGGTCGGCCGGAAGATCTGGTCTTCGGGGATGTTATGGAAATCCACCGGAATACGGAGCATGGCGTTCAGGGTGATAAGGTCTGCGCCGATGAGGCCGAATGAGTTGCCGTCGTGGTTCGGGCCGATAAGGGACATGTAGTCGAACGAGGACATATCCCAGGGGGTCCAGAAGGTCTCCGGCCAGGTGGGGTCGGTGCGTTTGCTCACATGCTCCGCCGCCTCCTCCGGGAGGTCTATGGTTTCGCCCTCCACCACGGAACAGGTCACGAGGTCGCCCACCACGTTGTACCGGTAAGCGGTCATGGGAATGCCGCCGGGAGTCCGGTAATGGCTGGAAAGGCCGTCTCCCAGGAAATATTCCAGCACCGCTGCCTGAAAGGATGTTCCGGCGATGGCGGCGTCCATGAGCTTTTTCCGGAGGGCGGGACTGGTACGGATGGCGTCGGCTGCATCCTGCATATCGATGGGGGCGTCTTCGGTGACCAGGGAAATCACGTTCAGGGCGTAATCGAGCGCCCCGGCGCCGGAATTCCGCTTGTCGATGAAACCGCCGGGAGCGATGTCGCTGATGTCCACGCCGGTGCTCTCGCGGATGCTTTCCGGGGTCCAGTTCGTCCTTATATCGGCGAAAAGCTGCGGCAGGCCGGAGAGCAGGCTGGCGGCGAGCATTCCGATCCCGTTCTTGGAGTCATTCTCGGTGGCGACAATGAACGGCGGGCGGTATCCGTTCCAGTCGAACGAACTGTTGAGGATCGATTCGGTGAGGTCGAAGTTGGGATAGAGGTCGGTCCAGGCGCGCTGTCCCTGGGTTCCGGCGGCGATGGCGTTGCTCCCCTGCGCCCGCTCCACATCGGCTTTGAACCCCTGGGCCTTCCCCACCTGAGGGTCGGCAAGCCGGGGATTGCCGATCATCATGTCACGGACGATGATGGTCATTTTAATGCACTCGCGCAGGAGTTCTTCAGGGGCATAGGGGCGGGTTCCGGCGCCGTAATCGATCCGGAATTTTTTCATGAACTTGGCTGCGCGCTCCAACTCCTCGTGATCGTAAAATTCCTGCTCCATGCGCCCTTTGACCGCCACCATATCCACCGAAACGGTGCCCATGCCGAAATAGTGGAGCATGAGATTGCGGCGGACATCGGAGCCGATGATCCCCATGGAGACTCCGCCGACCGAAAGATAGTTTTTCCCGCGCATCTCGGCGACCGCACAAGCAGCCCGTGCGAACCGGACAATCCTTTCCGCGACGAAGGGTGAAAGCTCCCCGTCTTCCGATTCAAGGTTCGGATTATAGATGGAAAATATCGGGCGCTCCTTTTCGTCCATGGCAGCGCAGAATGCTTTCAGCCATACCGCTCCGGGACGGTCGGTCTGATTCAGTCCCCAGGCGGCCTGCTGCCACTCGCTCGATCCCAGCCCCTGCGCAGCGGACATCAGTTCATCGCTGTACGCCCAGGAGCGGCTCACCCAGATGTTGGCGCTTACCCCCTCCTTCGCATAGTATTCCTGGGCAAGAGCGCCGGTCCGGGCGCCGTACACGATCTCCGGCGCGACCACCACCCGCACGGGGGTACCATCGGGGAGTTTCACCTTTTGGGTGATGAGATTGTAAACCTTTTCCACCATCCTCCAGGTTTTTTCAACATTTCCTTCATAGGCGCCGGTGCGGCCGTCGGCCACTGGAGTAAGTGCGATGGTGGGAATGGGACCGGCCAGCCGCCGCTGAGTCGGGGTGAATCCCCGGATTGAGGAAGCAAGGGAGGTGAAATTGGGGTGGGTATTGGAATTCATAGGGTTTACTCCTTCAGATAGAAACATGTTTTGTCAGTCCCACATCTTCAAGAATAACTTTTCGGAAAACTTCTGGGTCGCCGAATCGATTTACCGCATCCAGTATTTCTATTCCGGCAATATGACCATCCGCAGCATAATCAACCGAAATACCTTCTGTAATATGCTGTGTTGTCACTGTTTTTTCTAAAAATCGGATGTAAAGAACATCCACCTCGGCGTCATATGAAATTCTCAAGGTTTAATCTCACACGCTTTGATTTGTTTCCCTGCAAATGTAGAAGATAAAAAAGAAAATCCGGTTATGTCATTTGGTAAGTATTTTTTGAAAATATTTCGCCTTGGTTGCACATTTAGATACTGAAACGAGTTCAGAATGACACGTGTCATGCCGAACTTGTTTCGGCATCTATATACGATCGCGAATCTTATCTAATGGCAAACCTACGAAAGACAATATAGCATTTCACGAAAAGAGAGGAACGAAAAAAATGAATCCATCTCCAGACTCCTGTTTTTTTCACGCGTGCCTTCCCCTACTATGGAAATTCCTCCGGAGCCACCAGATGGTAAACACCATGCCGAAAACGAATCCGGCGACATGGGAGATGAATGCTATCCCGCCCTGTCCGGCGGCGCCGGCAGAGGTGGTGAAGGTGAGGGCGGAAGAGCCTATCTGAATGAAAAACCACAGCCCAAGGATAAAGAAAGCCGGTATGGGAATTATCCGTATGAAAATGATGAAAATGACCAGGGTATGAATTCGCGAGGCGGGGAACCGGAGGAAATAAGCGCCCAGCACTCCGGCGATCGCTCCCGAAGCGCCGACCAGGGGAATGTTTGAAGATGGAAAAGCGTAGGCAAATGCCAAGGTGGCCAGGATTCCCGCAGCAAGGTAGAAGAGGAGGAAGCGGAAATGGCCGAAATCATCCTCGATATTACGGCCGAAAACCCAGAGATAGAGCATGTTGCCGCCGAGATGAAGGAAACCGCCGTGCATGAACATGCTGGTCAGGAGCGCCAGGTGAGGATGAAGCTGTCCGGGGAGGTGTGCCTTTCCGGGATGGAAAAAGTTGAAGGGAACCATCCCGTATGCGAATACCGACCGGTCGATCGAACCCGGTGTGGTTATCTGCATCCAGAAAACGATCACATTGATGATGATAAGGAGGATCGTGATAAAAGGAAATGTGGAAATCGGCCGGTCGCTGTAAAGAGGAAACATGGACTGGAGCTTTCTCCTGAGTTTATGGTTCAGATATCCGGCGATAGAATTCGGGCCTGCGGCTCTCGAACAGGTCGTTGTAGCGGTTGATTTTCTTGTTTCTAGCCAGTGCGGGATCGATTTCCACCACTGCAACCGATTCACCTTCCGCAGGAGCGGCGGCCAGTATCTCACCGTAAGGCGATATGATCTGGCTTGCGCCGGTGAAAGTGAACGAGTAATCCCCCCGGCTCTCCACTCCATAGCGGTTGGCGGTAATGCTGAATACACGGTTCTCAAGGCTGCGGACTATCATTGAGCGCTGGCCCCAGGGCAGGACAAAGTTCACCGGATGGCAGATAATCTCAGCGCCCTTCAGGGCGAGCACCCGGACCGATTCCGGGAAGTACCAGTCGAAACAGATCATTATCCCAAGCCTGATCCCGTTCAGCTCATGCACTGCGAAAGGGATGTCGCCGGGTTGAAAGAACAGGTTCTCAGCCCCGAAAAGATGAATCTTACGATAAAGTTCCCGTGACCCGTCCGGACGGAGAAGCGCCGCCGAGTTGAAAAGAGTTCCCCGGCTGATCTCTCCGAATCCGACCACCAGCCCGCAGTTTTTTACACCGGCAAGCACAGAAAGCTCGTCCAGGCTGGGGGAATTGTCAAACGGCTCCGCTATCCGGGCGAGTTCCTCCTCTGAAGTGAACGTGTACCCGGTGGTTGCCAACTCTGGCAGAACCAGGAGATCTGCCTCCACCGAAGCGATGAGATTTTTCATGGTCTCGATATTGGCGGCGATATCACCGAATACCGACCTGAATTGTATAAAACCGACTTTCATGAACAGGGATTCCTTTATGCAATACGATGGGTGATAGAGAATTATGGATACGCCTAACGTAATGATTTACATGAAATAAGTCAATGGAGAACCGGGAATCTGGCCTTCCCCCATTTTTTATTCTGTGATAGATATGACATATCACTTATCTGCTCTTTAGACAAAATCCCCCCGCCGCATTAAGCGGCGACCCCCTTATTAAGGGGGTAAAAGCTGCCTGCCAACATGATTCCCCCCTTAATAAGGGGGGATGTCCGAAGGACAGAGGGGATGCATTAACCCAAGAATATTTTTAAAAAATATATTTTCGTGGAAAGATAAGCATCATAAAGAGTTACAAAAAATTAATTTAAATATCTGGGGGATGGCCAGGGAAATGGCGCTGGCCATGCTTAGATATGATTCAGCCGCATTCGGAGAAAATATACTGTATCTCTTTGAGGGCATTTTCAATGGAATCGGAAGCATGTACGGCGTTCTGGGTGATGCTTCTCCCATAAAGCCTTCGAATCGTTCCCTCGGCTGCTTTCTGAGGATCGGTATCGCCGACAACGCTCCGTACATACTGCAAACAGTCTTCACGCTCCAGAACCATCTCGACTATCGGACCGTGGGTCATGAAATCTACCAGAGGATGGAAAAACGGTCTTCCGTTATGGATATCATAGAATCCTTCCGCGCGCTCCCTGGTCAGAATCTCCATCTTCATATCCTTTATCAACAGCCCTTTTTCTTCAAGTAAAGAGATTACCTTTCCGATTTTATGATCTTCCACCACATTCGGCTTGATCAAAAGCAGCGTCTGTTCCATTGCAACTCCTTCCGAGACCTAAAAATTATTTTTTAACATGATTCACAAGATTCTATAAGATTTTACCTCATTTTACCTCTTATCTTTTGCTCTATTCTTGTTAATCTTGTTAATCCTGTCTAAATTTTTTCTTTTTTCTTTCAGACCGATTTATAGATTTCATCGGCCACGAACAGTTCGACAATTGCAGGGTCCAGTTTTCCGGTTTTCGCCTCAGTCTGGAGAACTTTCAAGGCTGTTTCCAGCGACATCGGGGGTTTGTAAGGCCGATCCTTGGCTGTCAATGCCTCGAATATATCCGCCACTGCAATGATTCTTGACTGGAGCGGTATCTCCTCCCCCTTCAGTCCCTTCGGATACCCTGTTCCGTTCAGCATTTCATGATGAGCCGCGGCATACCGGGGAATGTTACTGAGCTCTTCGGTAAAGGGAAGTTTTTCGAGAATGGTAAGTGTATGGTGAACATGGCTCTGGATTTCTCCGCGTTCTTTTTCTGTCAAATTACCCTTTCTCACCAGGAGATGTTCCAACTCGAACGGTTCAAGGCAAGGACATTCCCTGCCTTCGATGCTGCAATACTTTTTGGCGCCGATACGCTGGAGGCGTTCATATTCTTCCTCCGGGTAAAAACCGGGTTTGTTCATGCGGAGTATGAGGTCAATGTCGGAATCGATCTCAATTATTTCACGTTCGGATTCATTTTCAATTAATTCCCGTTCCTTCGATGACAGGCCGCCCGAATTTATCAGTTCCAGTTTGCGGAGGTTGGCCCGGTTTTCCCTATCCTTTTTGATATAGTCAAATCGGTTGACAATCCCTCCGATTACCTCATCAGAGAGCTTGTTCACTTTGTCGAGTACATATTCCCGCACCCCGATTTTTCCGATATCATGGAGCCAGGATGCCATACGCAGCTCATCCATCTCCTCCTCGGAAAAATCAACATGTTCGAATTGCCCTTCCTTACATTTATTTATGCATTCCGCCTGACTCATTACAAGATGAGAAACACGCATGGAATGACCGGCTGTGTGCGGGCTCCGCGCATCGATCGCCTGGGCGGAATAGGTAACCAGGCCCTCGAACAGGTTCTTGATGTTCTGAATGAGCACCGAATTGGTTATCGCAACCGCCGCCTGGGATGCGAGAGAGACGACCAGCTCCTGCATCCACGAATCATAGGGTATCGGATGCCCCATCTCGTCATGTGAATTCATAAGCTGGACGACTCCGATAATCTCATCCTTATGATTCTTCATGGGAACGACAAGCATCGAAACGGTTTTCAGGCTATTTTTTTTATCGAAATAACGAGTGGTCTCCAAGCTGAAAGGCAGATCGCTTCCGGCCTCGTCGAGATTGGGAATGTTGATCAGGGAACCGGTTGATGCAACGTAACCGGAAATGCTTTTATGATCAATCGGAATCCGGAATGTTTTGAACGGCACATATCCAAGACGGAGGAAAAGGATTTGGTTCTGAGCCACTTCGAACGAAAGTTCATCACCCCTCTTGATGTACAGGCTCCCGCCTTCAGACCGTGTGAAATCCCGCAGTTCACTCACAATCATCTCAAGGAGTTTGCTGAGATTATGCTCAGAAGAAAGCGCTATGCCGATGCTGTTAAGCCGGTTTATCAGCGACTTGAAATCGCGGATTTCTTCCATATATTTCTCCCTGGCGAAAATACGGGCAAGAAGCAATACAGTTCATTTAAAAAATTTTGAACCACGAAAGTCACGAAAAACACGAAATTTGTTATTCATTTTTTTAATAAAATCATTTTTCGTGCCTTTCGTGTGTTTCGTGGTTAAAAATCCTTCCTTTTTTCGTTAAAGTGAACCGTATTGGGACAAGAAGATGCTATTTTACCAAATTCGCCGTTTCATGTCAAGCTCATTTCCCGGCGCCTTCGAGTTCTCCGGCGTTTCTTTGTTTTACGACTGAGCACGAGGGTTCATTCTTTAAAAACCGACCGCCTGGCCGTCCTTTCGAGGCTCTGAACCGGCGCAGTAACCGTCCGCAAGTTTGTAAATAAGCTGGGCGCCGCCGTACATCGGCTCATCGATACTTACAATCTTGTGTCCGCGAGCGGCCAGTTCATTGACCGTTTCAGGTTTAACCCGCGGCTCCAGGGCTACTTCAAGGTCTTTCATCACCTGCCAGCGGGGCCCGTCGGCAGCCGCCTGCGGATTCTGGTGGTAATCGAAAATTCTGATCATCATCTGCGCGTGACCCTGGGGCTGCATGGCGCCTCCCATCACCCCGAAGCTCATGACCGGTTTGCCTTTCTGAGTGACAAACGCCGGTATAATGGTATGGAAAGGGCGTTTTCCTCCGCCCACCCGGTTCGGATGACCCTCCTCGAGGGTGAATCCCAAACCCCGGTTCTGGAGCGGAATACCGGTTTCCGGAATAACAATCCCGGAGCCGAAACTCCAGAAATTGGATTGAATATAGGATACCATCATGCCATTTGAATCGGCGGCGGTCAGGTAAACGGTGCCTCCGCGCGGGGGAGTTCCCCAGGAGGGATTTTTCGCCTGTTTCATGTCGATGAGCTTTGCCCGCTCTGCGAGATAAGCGGGATTGAGCATGTCCGCCGGTTTCACCGTCATGTATGAGGGGTCTGCCACATAGCGCCGGGCATCTGCAAAAGCCAGTTTCATCGCCTCGATCTGCAGGTGAAGGCTGTCCGCCGAATCCACCGGATATTTCTGCATATCGAAGTTCTTCAAGATTCCGAGCATGATGAGCGCGGCGATGCCCTGACCGTTGGGTGGAATCTCATTCAGTGTATATCCGCGATACTCCATGGATACGGGATCAACCCACATCGGTTTATGCTCGGCGAAATCCTCCAGGCTGAAATATCCGCCGGTTTTTTTGGAATGGGCAACAATTTTTTTCGCGATTTCGCCCCGGTAGTAGGCTTCCCCCTTTGTCTCCATAATTTGTTTAAGCGTCCGGGCATGATATTTGAAAACCACCTTTTCCCCGATTTTGGGAGGTTTGCCGTCAAAGAGAAAAGTATTTTTCCAATCCGGATAATCCTTGTAGGTTTCCACGAGGGAATTCCAGCTTGCCCCGATAACAGGAGTCAGGAGATACCCGTTCTCGGCATAGTCTATCGCTGCCATGAAAAGCTGGCAGAACGGCAGTTTCCCGTATTTCTCATGGAGCGTCATCCAGGCGGAGACCGCTCCGGGCACTGTAGTCGGTCCCCAGCCCTGTGAAGGTATAGTCTGCATGCCGGCGAATGATTTTGGACTCAGGGCTTTGGGGGATTTCCCGGAAGCATTCAGTCCCTGAAGTTTCTTCCCATCCCAAACGATCGCAAAAGCGTCGCTCCCCATTCCATTGTTATTCGGTTCCACAACCGTTAAAGTTATTGCTGTCGCAACCGCCGCATCCACTGCATTTCCCCCCATTTGAAGCATTTTCAAACCGGCCTGCGCAGCCAGAGGATGGGATGAAGCTACCACATTTTTAGCCAGTATCGGCATACGTTTTGAGGGATAGGGGAAGTCCCAGGTAAAATCAGCCATTATTACTCCTTTTTCCCTTTTTCTCATACCTTCTGTCAATGCCGTTTTTTACTCATTCTTCCATGCCGATGGCAAACATGCTCTCAAGATCGTGCTTGGAATACACTTTGAAAGCCAGGAGTGTTTCAGAAGTCTTGATTCCTTCGATCTTGAGAAGGCTTCCGGTAACGAGTTCAGCCATCTTTTCATTGTTGGGGACACGGATGATTGCTACTAGATCATATCTGCCGCCGACGGAATAGACTTCAGAAATTCCTTCAAGTTCAGCGATTCCCTCCGCCACCTGATTTATTTTTTCGCGCTCGACAGTGAGCAGTACCATTGCAGTAACCATGTGCATTCTCCCTGCTGAAACCACTAATAACCTTACCTTCGCTACTTACTGTTTGAGATTCCATTACTCTTCTCCCCTTTATTATTTTTAAGGTGGGGCTACAAATCAACTTACGCTCCTTGCTTTGACTACGAGCATCTACATCTCGAACAGGATAACCGAGATTCGTCATATCTCAGCGTTGATTTCACCCGCTTGCGTGCCTTCTGTGTGTCGAAGGATAGTCCCCATTAATAGGTTTTTATTCTTACTGCTTCTTTGCGGTAAGGTTGCCTATACCACCAAGAGCCGTAAAATTCTGTGGCACTACCCAAATAGCAGAACCGTTCTTAGCCGCCTCATATAATGCCTCAGCAGTTTTTAATGTCGCCTGTGCAGTCAATAAATTTGTGTATTGAGAACCACTTTGTGCCGAAAGAGCTTTAATTCTCAATGCTTCCTGATTCGCTATTTCAACTTCCGTCTTTTTTGCAGTAAGTTGATTCTGGACGTTAGACACCATATTGGCACTTGCTACAATTTCATCTGCAAGTTGAATGTTCTTGATGTTTACAAGATTAACGGCGACTTTACCTCCAAGTTTTTCACTGACAAGCTTTTCATTTGCAAGAACTTTAATACGATCTTCAATGGCTTTTCTGTTATTATTAACCTCAAGTGCATTATATTCTGCCACTGCCGAATAAGCTGATGCACGGACAATAGCCCTAACAAAATTTGCCATTAGAAATGTCTCTTTGCTTCCCTTTTCGTGCATATGCGCTGTCGCCGAATACTTAGTATAAAGGTCGAACATGGCAGACTCTTGCACAATATAGGTAAAATTAATGTCAAAGTCTTTTAATGTTGACTTATCCTTCGATGCAGGTGTTATCCCCTCTTCCGTGAGCAATATTTCTTTAGATGCGAATACAATAACATCGCCGATAACTGTTTGATGAAGCCCAACATTAAGATTCTGCGGTTGGATTGTACCTGTAAATTCTTTTCTTAATCCAATTTCTCCAGTGTCGATACGAGCACAACCGCAACCGCTTGTGATAACTATGATTACGAGAAACATTACGAAACATCCAATAATTCTTTTCATTTAACCGCTCCCTTTGTTTTTGATGTTATTAATTGAATAAAAGTGCTATTAGGTTGATAACAACTATTACAAAAACAAGTGACGTTACTGCCGCTCCTAATGCTCGTAGTGCAATTTTTAAATGCTTTCCCTTAAGTTTTGTAGTATATACACCGATAATAACTGCGAAAAACATCCACAAAAATACTAATATTAACAAAACATCGCCAAATGGCAATCCAGCACGAATCATTTTTAAATACTTCCTTTCCTTGCTTACACTAAGTTTAATTTAGGTGGTCTGCCTCTACGTGCTGGTTCACTTTCTTCTTCAATTACTGCTTTCTGCAACGGTTCAGGTTTAAGAAAAGGTTCGGTAGAAGGTTCGGGGACGGATTGTTTAATCCTTTCCGCAGACTGATTTATCTCGTCTACTAATTCATCAGTCGCTTTTTCTACGGATGGTTCTGGTTTCTTGGTTGTATCAAATGCACCAACATTACCACTTGTTTTAGGTGCAACTGGTTCTATGGGGAAAGCAGTATCAATAGAAATCTCATTATCGCGTATTGCGGTCTTTAGCCCGATAAGCGTCTCAAGGTGCGCAAGAGTAATATCTTCCTTGCCCTGCACTTCGAGTTTGGAAAATATACGGTCTGGTGTTATTCCCATTTTCCCAAAGAACGCTATCGCATTTTCTCTTTTCTGAGATAGAGTCATTTGTGTCCCCACGGCAACCTTTTTAACTTCTTCATAAATCGGATTAATGTAGGCGCGTGGGATAACGCCCAAGAGTGCATTTCTACGAGCAATAAGAGATGATAATCCGGCTCAGTGTAATGAATATCCGAAAATGTAATATATTTCATGGGGAAAGTGGGGAAAAAACACATAATAATGAAAGAATTTCAATAAACTGGGATGTGTACTGCGGGATAGTGCGGGTGATATGCAAAGCTTCTCTGGCGGAGAGGGAGGGATTTGAACCCTCGACTGGGGTTGCCAGTACACGATTTCCAGTCGTGCTCCTTCGGCCTCTCGGACACCTCTCCACCTAAAAAGAAAATAAATATACCTTTTGGATCAGGCAGGGTAAAGAACTTTTCTGCCCTTATAAAATTATCCGCTGAAAAAATTGTATACAAAAAAAAATTGGCGGAGAGGCAGGGCTGTCCCCCTCTCCTAGTCAGGAGAGGGGGTAACTCATTATGCGCCTTATTCTTGCCATCTCCTAATTAGGATAGGGTGGCCGAAGGCCGGGTGAGGTTTTCGTCAATTCAGAGAGCTTTTTAATACTTTTTACCGCATCATCAATGTTCATGTCGTTTTTATTGTCAAATGCTTGCAGCGAACGGTTTGCAGATTTGCGATGTGGCGGATTTCGGTGTACAAAACTATCACATTATCAACAAAGTTTGATAGAAACGATACAGTTCGATTATTCACGAAACCCGCCATAGACGCCAATGTGCTGTTGTGCGCTACCCTGCTGTTTGTTCAAGTACTGTGAAGTCAGATAATAAGTTCTCAGAACATTTTCATCAGCATAATACGAGTTATATCGTCACTGGCATCGGTAAGTCCAATGGCAAATCCAGTACTAAACATAAGACCACTCTGAAGGTGGAACATAATGCCTGGCTGAAAATAATGTTCCTGCCGCCATGGAATTATTCCCATTTTTTTGTTATCCCCTAATCCTCCCAGAAATTCAAATGTTAAAGTGCTGGCTACAATATTTTTTTTATCGCCTTTTCCTGTAAGTTTCATTCCACATTTGCTGCATTCGCCAGGTTTATCGGATACCACATCAGGATGCATCGGACAGGAATAGATACTTGCTTCGTAAGGGGTAAGTTTATACATTGCTCCCATTGAATAACCGAAAGGAGTTGCTCCTGTTCGGGTATCGGTTTCATTAATCCAGTTAAATGCAATGTTCCAGTTTCCGATGTTCTGCGAAAGAATAAAGCGCGATTCAAGAATTTTTTCGCGTTTGGGTTCTTCTGCTTTTTCTTCGTAAGGTGGTATCATCCAGCCGCTGGTTTCCATTTTAAATCTTGTTTCTGGGTCCAGATCTTCAAATTCAAAATAAATAGTCGGATTCAGGAAAACTTCTTTTTTAAACAAACGATACCTCGTTTCAAAACGGAAGCCGGTGAATTTGGAAATTCCTGTTCCGAATTCCTGAAATGATTCCACCATTAATTCAAGTTCCAACTGGTCGGTTGGGTTATAACCGATTTTTGGCATCTGCGATAAGAAGTTGCGCTGCCCTTCTTCTCTATCTACCTTTGATGGCGAGGTGTGGTCAATCATAAGCATAAACTCTATTTCGCCTTTTTCAACCTCGTGTCCGTAGGTGGTAAAGTAACCTTCCTGCGCAAATAATACATTGGGTGGTATCAATGAACCCATACCCCATACTAAAAACCCTATTAGCATAACCAACTTTTTTAACTGCATTTTACTTATCTCCTTTTTTTCATTTACTGTGCTTCCCTGTTCCTTAAAAACATTCACCTCCTTTACAGGGACCGATTTGGGAAACATCGGTGATTTGTAATTATGATATTGATATTCGTTATCATTATAAAGACAAAAAAATAAAACCCTATTTTTTACATCTTTTGCATACGCCGTATAGTTCCATACGGTGCCTTTCGGGATAGAATCCATGAAGTTTAGCCATTCTTTCCTGCAAACGTTCAATCTCCGGATCCACTACTTCTACTAATCTACCGCACTTAGTACAGATGAGATGGTCGTGGTGTTGGTGGCCATAGAGATGTTCGTATCTAGCCGTGTCATCCTCTAATTTTAGTTCGCGGCAAAGGCCACATTCACAAAGCAACTTAAGTGTCCGATAGATAGTAGCATTTCCTATGGTTGGGTATTTCTTTTGAACAATTCTATAAAGTTCATTAGCAGTTAGGTGTTTATCTGTGTTTAAGAAGATATACAGTATTTCTCTCCTCTGTTCGCTGTGTTTAAGCTTCTTGGCAGCAAGATAATCTTCAAATATTTTTTCTTCTCTTTCCCAGACCATAGAAATCTATCCTTATACTATGATAATGAAAATCATTGCCAAAATAACAGAATAAAGATTATTTGTCAAGTAATTTTTTAAACCTGGAAGTAATCCCCCTATTCTTTTCTTCCACACTTATTACATACATCCGGCTCTTTTTCAGAGGGTTTTACCCTGAACAACTTTACGGCGACCCTTTTGTAGAGAAAACCTTCCAACGGCACCCAGCATTTTTTACATTTCTTCTTAGGCATTATTTACCTCTTTGGAGAACCTAAAAATGCTGTTTGAACTTAATCTCGTGTTAATGCATTTGGAAAGGATTTTATAATCACCGAAGGCAACAGCTTTTACTTGATAAGACAACTCTCTTATAATGACGCTATCCCTGACTTATCAATTTATCTATTGAAATTTCCAGAGCTTTAGCAATTCCCGCTATTGTTTGGATTGTAGGATGCTTTGAATCTCCTGATTCAATCTTCACAACGGTAGTAAAAGAAACATTAGCGCATTGCGCGATGGAAGAGGGAAATTTTGAATCCCAGAAAGAATTTCTGGAAAAGATTGGTTCGAACTTTATTTTAAAAGAGCGCCGCCTCAATTTCTCGACGGAAGGTACCTTCCGTTCCCTCTTTGAAGTAGCGCCCTATTCTAATTGGCGGAGAGGCAGGGATTCGAACCCTGGGATGACAAGTCATCAACGGTTTTCGAGACCGCCCCATTCAACCGCTCTGGCACCTCTCCGTTCACTGCGCAGCGTACGGAAGAAATCCCGGAGAATGCCGGAACACTCCTCCTCCAGAACCCCGGACGAAACCTCGACCACGTGGTTGAGCGTGGGGTCACGGCAGATATCGTACCGGCTCCCGCAGGCGCCCATCTTCGGATCGGCCGCTCCGTACACCAGCCGCGGGATACGGGACAGTACAATCGCCCCGGCGCACATGGGACACGGCTCCAGTGTCACATACATCGTGGAATCGAGAAGCCGTTCATATCCGGTTGCTTCCGCGGCAGCGCCGATGGCGATGATTTCGGCATGAGCGGTCGGGTCGCGGAGGGTTTCCACCCGGTTTCCGCCCCTCCCGACCAGCCGGTTGTCTTTTACAATCACCGCTCCCACCGGGGTTTCGCCGAGCTCAAGCGCTTTTCCCGCCTCGGCAAGCGCGAGCTTCATCCAATATCCGTCGCTTTTTCTGTCTTCCATAAAAAAACCTTATCAATCTGTTAAATATACAATATTTTTGGTATTTCTTGCAACCAGAATAATTAACTGACCATCCCCAATTTTCTGAAATGACAGTCTTATTACATCACTACATAACGTTTTTAACAGATAGTCTGAACCAGTGATGCGCTTGATACAACTGATGAAAAGATGATGAAATGCTATGTGGTTCATCAGATTTATCATTTTTTAATCACGCGCATCACTGGTTCAGACTATCACTTCAATCTTCTCCGGGATATTCACGGATACGTTCTTCACGCTGCGGAATACCGAACATTTCACGTTTTTTGTGAAGGTAGAACCGGTAGTTTTCCAGGGAAACATCCGCCGGGATGAGGTGGTCGCAGTGAGGAATATATCCGCCTTCCTCAACAAGGGGGGCAAGGTATTCCAACTCACGGACAATTGTATCGCCTCCCCTGGCGATTTTGGTTTTGTCAACTCCGCCGGAGAGGAGAATACTCCTGCCGTATTTTTTTCGAAACATCAGCGGATCGGAGCTGCCGTTCCTCTCCAGAGGAAACATTACGTTGATCCCGGCATCGAGCCACGAATCCACCAGAGGCCCGATCCAGCCGTCGCAGTCCACAAAGATGATATCGATACCGTTTTCCCGGAGCACTGCATTTATCTGCCGGTATCGGGGGACGATATGCTCCCGGAAATAATCCGGCGAGATCATCGGACCGTTATTGAAACAAATATCCTCCCAAAACCAGGCATGAGATACCTTGCCGCTTACCTGGGAAAGTGCGCGTTTCATCATTTCGCAGGAAAGGTTCGCCATATGCTGGATCATCTCGTCCACCAGGTCCGGATCATCATACATCAGGTAGCAAATTTCGGCAAAACCCACAAAATTCCGTATACGGCCAAAAAGAGATCCCGCATAAATGTAAGGGATGAAATCCTGCTCGATACTTTTTTCTACCCGGGCTGAGAGATCGCTGGGAATCCGGCCCGGTGTATCGGGGTCGAGCCGCGGTTTAAACAGCGTCTCCCAGTCTTTACGGGATTTGAGCGAATATTCGATGTGCTCCGGCATGGTTGTGATGCCGTCAGCAGGGGTACGGCACAAGACCATGTCTTCGTCATAATAGTACCGATATCCGTCTTTGATACCGGCTTCACGGATGGTTTCGGCGGGGAAAAGATTCACTTCCACAGGAAGTTTAAATCGTCGTTCCAGTCCGAAATAGAGCTCGCGTTTCTGATGGGTGTCCAGCCCTCCGGGAATCCCCTCTTTTTCCCAAAGACGGATGGTTTCATCCCAGAAAGAAAATTCCATATCCGGAACATGGTCTATGGTTTGAAAATGCATGCAGCGTTGGAACCGTTCTCGTGAGGTCATACGTTTTTCCTATTATTCATTGAGTAATATGTACCTTGGAAATTGGTTTTACCGTAAGGTACCTCGGCTTTTATAGAAATGAAATACCTTATCTATCTCCAAGGAGTTATAATGTACACTTTCCTGTGGGGAAAAGCAGTTTGAATAAAAAGTTGCATTAATTGCTCCGGTGATGAAACAGTTATATTGAACGGCGTCAGGAAGAACTTGTTTCGGCATCTATATCTATATTTCGGGAACTTTATGCCTCTTGCCCGGTATAATAGATTAATATAATCCAAAGGAATCGAAATCGATATGAGATCGTTTTTTTTTAGTATAGGCGCAAGCATTCTGCTTGTCATGGCAGCGGTTTCCCCCCTCACCGGGGATTATGCAGTGAAACCGGATAATGAAATCCTGCCCATTGGTCCGATACATAAAACCGCCGCCTCTGCTTACGCCTGGCCGAGAAATATCAATCCTCTCCATGCGCTGGTGGTTTTCACCAAGTTCAAAGGCGAAACTCCGGGCGATACACTGGCTCCTCCCTGGGCGAAGGACCTTTTCAACGGTCAGATGGGAAGTGTTAATGACTACTTCAAGCAAGTATCATTCGGACAGTATAAGGTGATCGGCGAATATCTCCCCAAGATGTACGAAATGCCCCAGGACACCACATATTATCGCACCAGCGACCTCTATTGCCTGGATATCATCCGCATGCTGGATAATGACCCCACGGTGAATCTGGCAAAATATGACAATGACGGCATGGATGGGATACCGAACAGCGGCGATGACGATGGTTTCGTGGATTATATTATACTTGTGCCCCGAACACGGCCTTACAATTTTATATTGAAATTAGCTACCGGAGTCATGAACATCAGTTTGAAAGATACCTATTATACCCATAATATAAGCGCCAATGGCTATAACATCAAAGTGGACTCCTTTTCCGGATGTATTGCCACAGCGCTGAACGGGCACCAGGCGTTGGGAACAATTGTAGCCGAGATCTCCCACGCCTATGGGGCGGATGATCTCATGGACAAGGTATATGATACCCCTGAAACCGATTCAGCCGGAGTCGGCTACTGGTGCGTTTTGGGCCATGGAGCGCTGGGATGGGGAGGCCTTGGTGTACCGGTCGGCCCCTGCGCTTATAACCGCATGCTCATGAACTGCATCGGCATCCACAATTCCAACCTGGTGGATTTGTACGGTGTCATTGAAGGGGTTAAAATAAAAGATGTGAGCGATCCGGGCGGGCAGGTTTTTCGCATGTGGATCAATTCCGATGAATATTTTCTGATTGAATACCGTAAGAATGATGGCAGTTTGTACTATGATAACCAGCTTCCCAAGAGCGGCCTTTTAATCTGGCATATCCAGGAGCGGGAGAGCAATTCCACAGAAGAGATAAAAGTTTGCGATCTTGAATGCGCCGATGGTCTCTATGCGGATTCAGGGTACCCGATGGGGAAATTACCTGATCCCATAAAAGGAAAAGATAATCTGGATTATTGGGCGCATGATTTACAATATAGTGCCTACCACGGCGGGAATCTGGGAGATTCCACCGATGTTTTCGACGGAGTGAAATACACAGCTTTCGGTTTAAACACAAATCCCAATTCTTATACAAATCGCGATAAGAGAAAGACCGGTATTGAAATATTTAATATCCGCAAAAGCGGAAATGAAATGATGTTCGACTGTTTTGTATCCTCAATTCCCGGGGTGCTGCCGCCTAAAGCTCCGCTCATCGGCCTGGGCTTTCAGCGCTCTACCGGTATCAACGCTAATCCATATATCCGCTATGAAAAAACCATTTACCTTATGAATTTCGGACTCAGTTACCTTCCGGAAGTTATGGTCACGATTACCAACGATTCCCTGACAGTCCGGGATATCCAGTCTTTATCCAAGTATGAAACAATGAAAATCATCCAGGATACCATGCTCCCGGATGAAGTGAATGTACGCGGTACCAGCATCACTCGTGAAAACATCTCTTTCAATGAATTCGAGAATGTTTCGAAAGCCTTCGGGATGAGTCTTAAGGATATAGGTCGGGGGAACATTCCGCACTGGATACAAAAGGTGAATATGACGGTAGATGGAAGAGTCAGTCCCTTTATCATCACCCTCCAACAGAATTTCCCCAATCCGTTTAACAGTACAACGATCATACCTTTCATACTCTCCACCGGGGGTAGGGTAACCCTGGAAATATTCAATATCCTCGGACAGAAAATAGTTGAAATGGATGGGGGTTTCCAGGAAGCGGGATCTCATACCATACAATTCAAGGCGGACAAGCTGCCGACCGGTCTTTATTTCTATCGGCTCCGTGGAACCGCTTTGTCGCTTACTAAAAAATTTATGATAATCAGGTGAAACGCGATGAAAATAAAGCTGTCCCCGGTACTATCCGGGATACCGATTCTATTTATCATTTTTTCCGGCTGCGGGAAAAAAACAGTGGGAAACGATGAAATACAGCAGGGTTCTTCCGGCATTACCGTAACCGTGCAGCATGATTCCGGACGTCTTTTGCCCGGATTCGAAATATCGACTCAACCTGCTACCATGCGTATCTTCAGCGATTCAACAGGATATGCCGCTCTTGTCAACATACCGAAAGGCACTTATGAGGTATCGGTTAAAAAAGCCGACTTCCCGGTTTTTTCCAAAGCAGCTACAGTAGATATAGGAGAAATCCAAAAAATACTCTTTACCTATATCCCCACGGTAAATGTGTCCATTTATGATGACACCGGCCGTTCCTGCCCAGGCGCCAAAATACTGACCAAACCGCCGACCTTCGAGTTTGTTACCAACCAGAATGGGATTGCCATTTGCAATAACATGCCGCAGACGCCTCTCCAATTCACCATCAAACGGGCAAACTATGCCGATACCATACTGGAGGTACCTTCTTTAAAACCGACAGTTGATCTGGTGGTGGCATCCGCTTCACCAATAATCACTATCATCTCTCCCATCCACGATACTGTAATCCCCAGCCCCAGCAATGTTAAACTTACGGGAGGAGGGTACGATCTGGAAGATGGTGTTCTGCCCGACAGCTCGCTGGCCTGGTTTTCCGACCGGGATGGCAGACTGGGTTCCGGGCAGACGCTTATTGTTCCCTATCTTTCTCCGGGCAGCCATAAAATTACTTTGCAGGGAACCGATTCTGATAAAAAAACAAGCCAAACGACTATTCCGGTAACAGTGAAGGATTTTCAGTTGAATTCTTATTTCCCCATTCCTTCCGGCGAGACCTGGAGTTATCGATACATGATTCCCGAATTTTATATTGCCAACCAGGATAAAAACTCTGAATTCTGGTCACTCCAGAACATAAGCGTTCGAATAGATGGATTTCAAAGAATAACCGAACTCTACTGGGATGTTACTGTTCAACAGGTAGTCACCCATCGCCGTCTCACCTTGACAGACTATCTGGAAGTTGAAAACGGGAATATTTATATTATAAAAACCACCGAGAATACTAAAGAATGGAAAGGCATCATGCCGCCTTACCTTACCATGGATGTTACTACTTCCTATACTCCCCGATACCTTTTCCTTAAAAATACAACGGATGTTCAGGCAGAAAAGCATTACGAATCTACGGTGCAGTCGGAAACGATATGGAGTTACATTTACTATTCTGAAGTATCCGAGAACTACCATGAGATAAATATTCTCACTACTTCTATCCAGGTGGAAGATGAAAAGAGCATACAAACCGATAAAGGCATTTTCAGCGCAGTGAATCTCACCATCACACAAAAAAATGCGGTAAAAAAATGGTCATTGACCAAGGGCATCGGCCTGGTACGCACCGAGGACAACGCCTTCAATCCCAGCGCTGTAGCAGTGCTCCGTGATGCCAGCATTTACCGGTTTTACACTCTTCCTGCCCAGAAGACGGTTATCGAGCCGGCGCTCAACCCCATCCCCCCTCAACATCTGAATTTCGAGATAGACCGAACCAGCTTTGAAAGCATGAGAGCTTTCGAGAAATTCCTTGTCGGGTTTTGCCCCCGGTAAAGAAGAAAAAAAACCACATGAGCCATGCAATCTCAGGGACAGCATGGCTCATGTGGGATTAATGTTACTTTATACCAATATAATGATCTTATTCTTCCCGATATGACAGAATCTCGCGCTCTCGTTCCAAATCATCGATTAAAGCCTGAAGTTTCGCATCTATAGCGACGATGAATGCCTGAAGTTCCTCTTCAGTTCCCAATTCGTTTGCCAGAGCCTCTATTTCACCGTTACGCTGATCGAGCACCTCTCTCAATTCATCCCGCAAATCATCGTACATGTTACATCACCTCCCTTTCTCATATTCAAAGTTAATATTAGACGTATAAAGAAGTCATATTGTTGCAAATATTTTTGGATATTTTTCTGTTAGTAAAGCATTTTTTCTCATCAGAAATGTCGAATAATAAAATCAGCTTATTATACGGTGTGGGTATCCGATGTGACCGCAGTTTTGAAAGCTTAGAAAGAAAAAAATGTATTGCAATACAACCCCGGAATTCATATATTTATTTCAGTTTATATGTGCGCCCTTGGCCTAATGGATTAAGGCATCTGACTACGGATCAGAGGATTGGGGGTTCGACTCCCTCAGGGCGCACCATGAAAGATTTAAAAACAGCCGCGTGTGAGAAACAGGCGGCTTTTTTTTACAACAGAAAAGATTTTCCAGGAAAATGGTACACTTATAATGCAACTACCCCCGATCCCTCGATGGGGAAGCATTTTTCCACAGAGTGAGGCAAATTGTATTTCCGGTAAAAGGCATCGATCATGATTTTCCGGAATGACTCAGCGGATTCCTCCTTTACCAGGGCCATGATGCATCCGCCCAATCCTGCACCCGACAGCTGCGCTCCGATAACTCCCGGTATGGAGAGCGCCGTATCCACCATCTCATCGATAAGCGGCGTGGAACAGCCATACCCTCCCGGCTGCAGGTGCAATTCAGCCGTCGGATCGCATGCAGCCAACCGGTTTTTGAGCGAGGCTATATACTCATCAGGACAGGAATTGTCGTAGTTTACACGTTCCAATCCGTTCATCCGGCTCACCCGGTCGCCATCATGAGAGAAATTCATGAGACGACCTGTTCCTTCCATGTTGCCCGCCTGCAGGAGTTCCGGAATCAATCGCGCCCGCCGGATTTCGGCAAGTCCGAAGAGCGCCACCCGGCGCACCTCATAACCCCCCTCCGGCTCATGGTGAGAAGTAAACACCTTTTCCAAACGTTCTCGATCCTCGCCCTGGATAGCCGTCATGAGATCGGAACGGGTGATACGCTCAGGAAGGTCAATGAGAATGTCATAAATTTCATGCGGCTTTAGTCCAAGATGCTCCGAATTGATGTCCCGAAAGTGTACAATTCTTTCTTGAAACAGGGGGTAACGGGATTTCACAAGAGCCTGAGCGGCTTCGTAGGCGGCCACTTTCTCATTGTATATCTGCATGGCGTTTTCGGGTTTTCTTGGCGACTGGTGAGACTGGAGAATGAAGAGCGCATACCCCTCCGGGAACGGCGCTACACTCTCAATGCGGACGGGGTGGAATCCCATATGAATAATACTCCCTTTCTCCGCAAATTTAAGGGCTGTGTGATCCCCGCTCCCGCCGCGAGTGCCGAGAAACCATTCCCCCTCACCGCAGAGGTCCACAAAGTCGCTCGGTGCGATGGCAAGTCCGTTGATGAAAGTGAGCGCTTCCGCCGCGGTTACCACAACCGCTGAAGATGAGCTCAATCCCGCAGCGAGAGGAATATTACCGGAGAGCACACCGTTAAAGCCAAAGAGGAGCCGCCCTTTGAATTTTTCCTGGAGGCGGAGCGCCGCCGCACGAAAGTAGTTTGACCAGTCCCCGCTGCTTGACCGGATCATTTCCAGCACTTTCTCCGAGTTGATCATGTTCAGCCACTCGTCCCAGGGGAGACGTGAGAGTTCAGAGCCGATGGAAAAATTCCGAGGCCGGAAGTTCCGGGAATCTACGTTGTGGATTTCGATAACATCGTCGTTTCTAACCCCGGCCGCGAGTACTACCTCGCAATTGATGGCCATGTAATTCGTGTATCCACCTCTGTGATCCACATGCCGGCCCATCAGGTTGATCCGCCCAGGACTCCGTGAGATGATAACCGGATGGTGAGCGCCATATACCCGGATGAACTTCCGCAGGGTCTTCAGATAGACCTCTCGCCGCTCCCTGTGCAGGTCGGTATTGACTCCATAGATCTTCCCGAAGACTGCCCGCACTTCCGGGCCGAACTCCTCAAGGATGCGAACCCACTCGGTCACCGGACGGAGCGCCCGTTTACGGAGCTCCTCATCGATACGTGCATAGGCCTGCTCCCGAAAAGTGAGGTTCGCTTCCTTGGTGTTGTAATACTCCTCGATATGGAGGAGTTCCTCAGGGTTGTTGAATGACAATACCTCATTCTTGTCCCGCACCGGTACAGGGATGATTTTCCAGTGTCGTTCGGAGTCGCGGGCAAGGAGGCGGATTACATCAGTCAGATATTCCTCCTTTTGGGCGTTATCCGTTCCCAGAGAGAATATCCGGCGATAGAACGCCTCTGAGGTGAAAAGGTAAACTGCCTGGTTTATCGTGTTGCACATCCGCTCCAGTTCCTCACCGCTCATTTCTATCTGCCTGCCGTTCGCTTCATAAACATATTTTCGACTCGTTTTAGGGATGAGCGCATCGAGTTCACTGCGGTCGAGATCTTCCCCGGAATCGAGGCGCTCCATGAGCTCCGGGAACATCGGCCTCGCTTTTGAATCAGAAGGCAGCACTGCGAGGATTTCTTCAAGGAGCCGGCAGGCAGGTATCCGTTCCATCTCCCCGGCGAGATTAAGGAAGCGTTCAGAGAGGAGTATCTTCTGCACATCGCGCTTCTCCACGATGTCAACCGGCCTTCCCATGCGGTCATACACCATTCTCCCCCCATCAGGCCAGAACCGCTTGTCCGCCACCATGACCGCTACATCTGCCCCGCTCTCCCGGAAAATGTGCAGCATACGCTCGGTCGCAGTTTCCTCCAATACCTTGTCCCCCAATACAACGAGCACGTTTCCTTTGTAACCCTGAGACTGGAGCAGGTATGCGGCTTGTTTGGCAGCGTTTCCGGTGCCGTTCTCGTTAATCTGGTATACGAAGGCCGCATTGTCCCGTATTTCCGCAATCTCACGGACTATCTGCAGTCCCTTTTCACCAACTACTACGACGTGCTCATGCACTCCCGCAGTCTCAAGCTGGTCTAAAAGGCGGTTGACTGCAGGCCGTCCTGCAATGGGGAAGCAAACCTTGTGAAGTTCTTTCGAGCGCATCCGTGAACCTTTCCCTCCGCAGAGGATAACCGAAACCATCCCCTGCGCGGCCTCCAGATTCACCTCTCGTTTCGGGAAGAGCGCGACGGCGGCAAGCCCCTCCAAAAGCGCCCGGGTATCAGGATTGTCGTCCTCGCCATCGGCTGTGGCTGCTTCCATGCCATCGAGATCGAGGAAAAGATTCCCCCTATCCAGACAACAGCAGAGCGCGGCATATAGTTCCGGAGCGAAACAATAGAGGTAGTTTATCAGGTTCGCGTTGTTACTCCCGGAAAGCACTAACAGAACCCTTTCACCGCTTTCAGGAGAATACTCATATACCTGAGTATGAGAGCAGGAATTGGAGGAAGTATCCGCTCCCTTTTTTGCCCTGCAGGAAAATGACGCAAGCAGGGAAAGGCGCCCTATCTTTTCCATTTTTTTCTATAATCCTTTTTTCTTCAAATATTGACGGCCTTTGTCGCTGATTTCCCAAATGCCCGGCTGCGAATCATTCTTGAGAAGTCCCATGCCTTTTGGTTTGTGATGGATAGAGGAAATATACAGACTAAAAGTCGTGTGAAAAAGTCGAAATGCACTGTGTTTCCCCGTTCCATAAAAGGCTTTTGAAAAACCCTGTTTAATTGATAGATGCCGAAACGGCTTCATCGTTCCCGCGAAGCGGCAACAAGTTCGGCATGACGTCATCCTGAACTCGTTTCAGTATCTATATGATAATAAAAACCAACTTTTTCACAAGCCTTTTAAAAATTCGTGTTTTCATCCTCTCCCTATACTTGTGATGTGAACGACACCGGCTGGAAAAAAGTAAGCGAGCGCTGGGTCTGGCTGCTCCAGTCCGGGAAGAATACGCTGAGTGTGCGCGCGGTAAACAAGTTTGGAGTGAAAGGAGAACCTTCATCGGTTGTGCTTAACCATGTGGATGTTCCATTAGGGGGAAAAAGAGGTAAAACGCGTATTCATTTTTAATTTTTCCTGGTTTGCTCATATTCGGGCAAAAAAAACCCCATTTTTTACAAGGCGCGGGAAGGAGGAGGATGGATGACCGCAGATATATCAGCGAATCAAGAGCATTTTAACCGTCTCTTCGTGCATACCTGCTTTAAGGCGGCAAAAATACAACCCGCTCGCCGTGTTGATTGAATTCCACCGGACAGAATATGTTCCGGGGGAATGATACCCCTCCGCGAGGGTTTTTAATTTACGGCCCATGATATCGTAGACAATCAGGGTTATCTGTCCGGACGCCAACGCCGTGTAACGCACAGTAACAGCAGGATTGAACGGATTGGGATACACGCTGAGAAGTTTGAGCTGCCCCGGCAAAGACACGTTTTCTGCGGCGACACCGGTCGGAACAATTCCGGGCAGTTCCCGGCCGGTAATGCGTGCGCTGCCTTTCCTGTCAGCCAGGTAAATATTCACCCAGTCGGGGCGCGGAGGAAGCGCATCCGTCTTCTGAAGCATTTCGTTCCAGCGCTCGTCTGTCAGGCGATCGAAATTACTGGTGATCGTTTCGTAGTACGACATCACCGGCCCTGCGAAAGCGGTCGGACCCATATCGGGGAAAGGGGAGTCCACCAGGAATACTCCGAGGTTCACCCATCCGGTGCCCGCATGCAGCACCCGTCCGACAACCGAGCCGAACTCGTCAGTTGGCTGGGTGTGGACATCGGCGATCACAAAATCCGCATCACGGGTACTCATATCGTCGAATTTTTGCGAATCATAAAAAAGGTCGCGGTACCAGCCAAGTACCGGGGGCGCTCCGCATACTCCGTTAGTATTCTGGTAAAGCATTTCCCGGAGGTATTCCTTTTCATTCTCGGTCAGAGATTGACGGGCCAGTTCCTTGCGGGCGATGGTTTCCAGGCGGCTCATTACCTCCCGCATACCCGAAAAATATCCGGGAATCCGCCCGATGGGAGTGCTGTAAACCCCGTATTTCGAAAAATATGCGCCCGCCCGCTCCGCGAAGAGGCCGATTTGCCGGAAGAACTCCGGGTAAGGCTCGACATAGGAATACGGGAAAGAACACACTGCTCCGCCCGTGTAGGATTGCTTGGCGTAGAGAAGGTTATCGTGACGGAGCTGCGCCCATGAAGCAAGCTGGGTGTTTATCTTCTCCTGCCGCCAGGCCGCAGTGAGCATGAAGAAAGGCAGCCCGTCAGTGTTCGCGGAAGGATTGAGCTCCCTGATTGCGGAAAGCCAGGTGTTATAGAGCGACACCCCCCAGAAATTATCATCATAAGCGTCCACGAGGTATCGCAGGTCGGCGAGCTGCGCGGAATAGTGATAGGTATCGAGCTGCTCTTTCAACAGTGGAAGGGCATCGTCGTTCCCCAGCACGAAAAGAGCGTCCAGCGGGTCCGGCATCGGGCGCCAGACCTTCTTCCCGTTATACATGATACGGTCGTAAACGACATTGGAAAAGATGTAGGAGTCGATGATGAATTTCTGCCCCATGAGCCGGAAGGAAACCGGAAGCGGGTCCGGTTTATCAGCGAAAGGGTCCATGATGAAGAAATCGGAAAGAATACGCTGCCCCGCTTCCGGTGTGGCAAGGAGAGCGGACTGGAAAGCATTGAAGACCGTATCGTCGAAAAGGGCGCCCGCCTTGTCCAGATTCTGAGTCCGAACTACTCCGGCCAGTTCCTTCGGGGTCAGGTTGTCGCTCTCGCCCACCAGGAAAGTAATAACATGGTCGTTCTCGTCCAAAAGGTCGCTTTCCCCGGAAAGGGCCGAGAGCTCGTTCAGGAGCAGTGCGTCAATACTCATCCGGCGGAGGTCTTCCCGGCCCATGGTTAGACCATCGCCCGCCGGAGGCGGAGTGAGCAGGAAATCCGTGCGGCCAAGCCACATCATGCATTTGAAGTACGGCCCGAGATATTGCACATATCCCTGGCGCGTATAATGTCCCCGAACCGTGAACTGGCTGAAATCGAGTTTACGCGGTGTTTCCGTGAAGAGCGGCATCTGGACCATCTTCTCTGCGTGGATGGCATTCCAAACCGTATCGACAGTCTGCGGAGAAACCAACTGCGGGGAGCCTTTCGCTCCGGCCAGAAGAGAACGGGCAATGGTCACGTAAAGGTCAACATCTTCCAGCGCCGCTTTCATACGCTTATCAGTTTCATACCTATCCATAAGCTTCGGGTAAGCCCCTGAAAGCGCATCGAGAAACTGTATCAGGTTCAGGCGCAGGCGGTACATTTCCAGGTCCATGAGGATGCTGTCGTAAGAATTATGCAGCGCCTGGAGCACGGCATCGGTGGTTATAAACACCGGGAGATCCAGGTTGTAGATTGACCGGTAGGCTTGACCGAAACCGATGAACATCTGCCGCTCTGTCACTACGAAACCGTTACGGGTGAGGAGGTCTTTTTCCGAGCCGGTGAGACCATACTTGATTCCGATGGAATCCAGATACGCATAATTGCCGGTGAGAACGGGGGTCCGGCTTTTAAAGTAAGGGGATTTCGGCGCATGACGGGAGAGCAGGGTTCCGCTCGGAAGGTCCTGGTTCGACCGGAGAAAATTACCGTATTCCGTGCTGCTGAAATTCGATTGCGCCCGGGCGGAGACAGTCAGGATACACGAGACTGCGGCGATAAAAAAGATAGATAATAATTTCATGGCGGCTCCTTTCAGGAATGAGGAAAGCATCACCTGTCCATCATTATTTAGGCTAGTGTTTATAATATGTTTAGTCAAATTCATTTTGTCAATGTGTTCTTTATCATGATGTTTCGGTGGCGATCCGGGAGCCTTCTCAACATCGGGAATCAAAAGTGCTTGTGAAACGGCGGATGCGGGTGTATAATCATGATAATAAATGAGCCAATTGCAAAAGTCGTTTTTAATTGAAAAAATGTTAAGTTTTTACTTCAGCCCCCTAACCCTCAGTCCCTTTCCCCCGAAGGGGGCAAGGGAAGTCGTTGCTCCACAGTCTGTTCCTGCCCCCCTCCGGGGGAAGGATGTCCGAAGGACACGGGGTCCCCGCTCGTACGAAGTACGTGCGGGGTGGATTGAAGGGGGCTGCTTCAAATATCGACTTTTGCAAAAGGATCAAAT
>JAUYCD010000054.1 GCA_030692375.1 Candidatus Latescibacter sp.
CGCATATGCACCCACAGTATTGATGTAGAACCGGTCGTCCATATCTGACCGCCACAGAGAACCTTTCTCACCTCCGGGTTTCTTCGAAATATCTCTTTCGATAAAATGTATCTCGTATCGCTCCCCTATTCCCAAACAGGTCTCCTTCAGAGTCCTTTCTACTTCCTCTGTACCTTCCACCAATATTTCGCCGGACATTCAATGTGATAGAGGAGTATACTCTTATTATGTCTCTTCAGTATGTGTTCGCTCATACCCAAAAGATAACCCCGAAGCAGAGCTTCGAGGAATTCTTTTGATTAAGGCTTTACGATAAATGCCCTGTATGCGTTAGGAAACCGTCTCTCTATCCACCTGAGCTATGGGGGCTGGATTTCCGGTTTCAAAAATAACGTTTTACACAGCCAAAGTCAACAGGCGCATGCTTATCAAACTTGCGCCTGAACTATTTTTTCAGGAGCGTATCGATTTTCTTCCAGGAAATTTTACCGCTTTCTGAAACGGTGTATTCAAATAACTGCTGCCCGATGGCGTTCCCCGAGTCCCAGGTGGCATACACCCATATGGAGTTGAGGACGTACATGCGCACATCCTTGTAAAAGGAAGGCCGGGCGCCGAAAATACCTTTGAAGGGCATGAGATCCTCACGGCTTCCCAGGTCATTGACGAGATCTTCCACCGGATCCTTGAGGCCTTTTTTCTGTAGTTCTTCCCTTTCTTCGGCGGTGAGTCCCGGCTGGCTTTTGATTATATCCTCGATACGAGCCCGGAGAATGACAATTTCACGGTTCATCTTTTCATTTTCCGCCTGTAAGCGCTCGTTTTCCTGCCAAGCGGCTTTGACCGCCTTTCCGGAACATCCGGCAAGGAACAGGAATAATCCGGCGCTCACCGCCAAACCCGGAAGTAGTGTAAATAATCGCAGCCATTTCTTTTTTTGAACATGGACATTCATGAATTGTATCCTTATCTTTTGAGTGTTTATATCCTGAAACGAGTTCAGGATGTAGCGGACTCTTCGACAGGCTCAGAGTCCGCTGACCGAGCACTGAGCTTGTCGAAGTGCACGTGTCATGCCGAATTTGTTGCCGCTTCGCGGGAACGATGAAACCGTTTCGGCATCTATTTTAAAAAGAAACGCAATAAAATATGTCGTCAGGTTCAAACTCCTTTTGCACCCTACCCGAAATGCATCCGGCTCAGCTTGGCATAGATTCCGTTCAATTTCAAAAGCTCGGCATGGGTTCCAGTCTCACGGATTTTGCCGCGGGCGAGGACATGGATACGGTCCACATTTCTGACTGTGGAGAGCCGGTGAGCGATTACAATCGAAGTCCGTCCTTCCATAAGTACCGGCACTGCCTTCTGGAGAAGGCTTTCTGTGAACGTATCCACGCTTGCGGTAGCTTCGTCTAAAACGAGTATCTCACGGTCTGCGGCAAGGGCGCGGGCAAAGCTGACAAGCTGTCGCTGCCCCTGGGAAAGCCGAGAGCCGCGTTCCATAACAATAGTATCGAGACCGTCCTCGAGGCCTTCGAAGAAGCGGTCGGAGCCCATACGGGAAAGCACCTGTTGAATACGTTCGCGGGAGACCGCATCCCCATCTAGGCGTATATTATCGGCCACCGAGCGGTTAAACAGGAACGAATCCTGCCCCACATGCGAAAAAAGCGCGTGAAGCTCTTCGAGCGAGAGACCCCTAATATCCCTCCCTCCAATGAGAATGCTTCCCTGATTGACATCGTAAAACCGGAGGAGCAGGTTGATGATGCTCGTCTTTCCCGCTCCGGAAGGTCCCACGAACGCCACCCGTTCTCCAGCCGCCACACGGAACGAAACATCACGGAGCACCCATTCCACGCCTTCGTAGGCAAACCAGACCCGGTCGAAAACGATGTCACGGCTGCCCGAAAGGGGAAGAGGACGGGCAGGCTCGACAACCCGGGCTTTTGTATCGAGGAGGGTGAAAATCCGCTCGCTCGAGGCCAAGGCGGAGAGCAGCGTGTTGAAATTTTCCGCAAGCTCACGGATCGGCCAGAAAAACATGTCCACAAGACGGATAAACGCTATCAGCACCCCGATCTGGATGGTTCCCTGGAAGATACGGTGCCCGCCGGAGATGAGAATGAGCGCCAGGCCGAGCATCCCGATGAATTCCAGGAGCGGGAAAAAAATGCCGTAATAAAAGACATTGGATATTTTCGCCCCCATCAGCCGATCGGAATAAATCGAGAATTTTCCGTAGCTCCAGTCTGTCCTGCGCATGAGCTGAATGAGCCTCATGCCGAGAATGCTTTCCTGCAAAAATGCATTAAGGCGGGCGGTACCCTTACGGATGATCCGATAAATGATACGTATTTTGTTTGCAAACATCGCCGCAAGAAGGTAAAGGAGCGGAACGACAGTCAGAGTGATAACGGCCAGTTTCCAGTCCATGTAAAACATGACTCCGATGATGCCGGCGATGATGCTCAGATTATTGAATGTGCTCACAGCCCCGGTGGTGTAAAGATCATTCAGCGTGCTGACATCGTCTGTGGTGCGGGTCATGAGCCTTCCCACCTGGTTATGGTCGAAAAAGCTCATTTCCATGGAGAGGATGTGCCCGAACACATCCATGCGGAGATCGTGCATGATCTTCTGGCCGAGAACGCCGGTCAGCAAGTTCAGCGCATAATCTACCGCAAACTTGATGAAGTAAAGCCCGAGGAACACGATCATGAGAAGATCGAATCCCTTGAGATTCCCGGTGGTGATATGGTTGTCCACCGCTATTTTCACCAGGTAAGGCCGGGCGACCAGAAGCAACGAACTCAGGATGCTGAACACCAGCGCAAAAACAGCCATGCCTGCAAAGGGACGGATGTATCCGGCCAGGCGTTTGAACGCGGTCCATGGGGTGTATTCCCTGACAGTGTCAGGAGTGATGCCCCTATTGTTGTTCTGATTCTGCATGTTTTTTTTCTATTAGATGCCGAAACAAGTTCGGCATGACACGTGTCACCCTGAACTTGTTTCAGGGTCTGCAGGATCCAACGATTCTATAGCTTCCTGTTCGTTGTAGAGCGCCGCATATTCTCCGTTCAGTCGCATGAGGGATTCATGTGTTCCGCGTTCAATGATCTTTCCATCGCTCATATAGAGAATCTCGTCAGCATTCCGTATCGCTCCCAGGCGCTGGGTGATTATTATGGCGGTTTTATTCCGTATCACATCGTGAACATTCCTCAGTATGGTCATTTCCGTAACGGTATCCACACTGGAAAGGCTGTCATCGAGAAACAGGATAGGTGCATCGCTGATAAACGCCCGGGCTATGGCGATGCGCTGGCGCTGGCCGCCGGACACGGTGATGCCCCTTTCACCTATGACCGTGTAGTATCCCGCCGGATACGCGGCAATTTCCTCATCGATGGCGGCGAGCCGGGCTGCATTTTTGATGCTCTCCATGTCCGCCCCTTCCTTGCCGAACGCAATATTTTCCGCCACTGTCTCACTGAAGAGGAATGTCTCCTGGGGAACATAGGCGATGGATGAGCGCAGGCGGGTGAGCGAAATGTCGTTTATATCCATGCCATCATAAAAAATAATCCCGCGGGGTATTGAAAAGGTTCCGGTCAATAGATTCAAAAGGGTGCTCTTTCCCGAACCGGTCCTTCCCACGATTGCCAATGTACCTCCCGGCTTCACCTCGAACGAAACGCTCTCAATCGCCTCACGGTCTCCGTTATAGGAAAAATGGAGGTTCTGTACGCTGACTGCGCCGTGAAGGGGTGTAGTATCGGGATCGGCGTCCGGGCGTTCCTGCTCTACATCGAGAATCTCCTGAATACGGCGCGCGGAAGCTGTACCGCGCTGGAAAATAGCCACTACCCATCCAAGGGCGATGGCCGGCCATGCCAATAATCCGATGTACAGGATGAAGGCTACTATGGTTCCGAGAGAGGTCTGGCCTGAAATCACCTTGTGCGCCCCGATCCAGAGAACAAGAATCAATCCGAGGCTGGAAAATATATCGAGAAGAGGCCACATTATGGACTGGAGGCGAATGATGTAGCGGTTATTTTTCACATACCCTTCGCTCAGCTCCCTGAGTTTTTCCAGCTCTTTCTGTTCCAGGACATACGCTTTTACCACCTGAATGCCGTTGAGGTTTTCCTGGATGTGCGCGGAAATGTCGGAGTATGATTCCTGCACCCTGGTAAATCCGGTATGTATCCTGCGTCCCACGCGGTTTATCAGAAAGGCCAGAAAAGGAAACGGAATGAGGGCATACAGGGTAAGCTGTACATCCTTGGCGAACATGAAAACCAGCGCAGCGGGGAGAAGGACCAGGGCGTTCATGGTATACATGACCGCCGGGCCGATCATCATCCGCACCGCAGTAAGATCGTTGGTTAACCGCGCAATAAGATCGCCTGTACGGGAGCTGTTATAAAACGGCAGGGGGAGCCGTAGCAGATGGTTGAATAGGCGTTTCCGCACATCGTTCTCTGCTTTCCAGGAAGCTCCGATAATGATGTACCGCATGAAGAAACGGGTTATGCCCTTGACAGTCTGGATGACGAAGATTAAACCTACCACACGGTACAGGTCGCTGAATGCGAAATGGGAACGAATGATGTCTATGGCTTTTCCGACATAGGAGGGGATAAACACATCGAGAATGTTGGTAACGACCACAAAAACCGAGCCAACGAGGAAGGCTTTCCAGCGTTTTTCAATAAAAGAACGGATAATGGCAAAATCAGTCATAAAAACCTTTTATAAGTGACAAAGTGACAAAGCGGCAAAGCGGCAAAGTTTTTGCACTTACTTTGTCACTCTGTAACTTTGTCACTTTGTCACTTCTTCAGCGAATCACCGTGATTTCCACTTCCTGTATTCCGGTATTGACCATCCCCAGCTCTTTTGCGGCGCCCAGCGAGAGATCGATAATCCGCCCGTCAACAAAAGGACCGCGATCGTTCACCCTGACAATGACAGTTCGGTTGTTGGCCAGGTTCAGCACCTCCAGCCAGGTGTCGAACGGGAGAATATTCATGGCGCAGGTAAGCCCGTACATATCGAATACCTCGCCATTCGAAGTTTTTTTCCCATGATATTTGTCGGCGTAAAAGGAAGCGACCCCACGGAACTTTGTTCCGATCGGCGGTTTTTCCATGAGAACTTTACCGGTCAGGAAAGGCACGGTTGACTTACCGCCGGCGCGGATGATCGTATATCTGGGCGAAGGAGCGCAACCCCAGCAAAGGAAGAGCACAATCAGCGCTGCTATAAGATTCCGCAATCAATCCTCCGCGATCTGGAGACTTCCTATGATTTCACCAAGTGAGCTAAAACCGGACCGGACAAGATATTCGCGTATGCCCGCTATGACTTCCAGCGGCAAAAGAGGTTTCACAAACATCCCGCAGCCGATTTGCACGAGCGAAGCTCCTGCGATAATGAATTCAAGAGCATCGCGGGCGCAAAAGATACCTCCCATGCCGATAACCGGAATGGAAACAGATCGGGCAGCCTCGTAAACCATGCGCACCGCAACCGGCCGGATCGCAGGCCCGGAAAGCCCTCCGGTCACATTCGCCAGCATGGGACGCCGGGTATGGACATTTATCGCCATACCGGAAATCGTATTGATGAGCGATACGCCGTCCGCGCCGGCCGATTCAACCGCACGGGCAATACCGGCGATGTCGGCCACCATGGGGGAAAGTTTTGCGATAATGGGCTTTTTGGTCTCTTCACGGAGTCGCTTTACCAGGGAAAACGCCGATTCCGGGCAGGCGCCGAACGTAATCCCGCCCTCTTTCACATTTGGGCAGGAAATATTGATCTCGAATGCCCGGACAGCGCTTTCGCGGTCAAGGCCGGCGCACACCTTCCGGTAATCATCCACAGTGCGTCCTGCGACATTTACCATGACCACCGTGTCCAGCCCTGATATACGGGGAATGACTTTTTTGATGAAGGCATCGAGTCCTTCGTTCTGAAGACCGATGGCGTTGAGCATCCCGGAAGGGGTTTCGATAATGCGGGGCGGCGGATTCCCGAGGCGCGCCTCCGGTGTAACAGCTTTGGTTACAAACCCGCCCAGGAGTGAAACATCGTAGAACTCTGCAAATTCCTCGCCGTTCCCGAAAGTCCCGGAGGCCGCGAGCACGGGATTTTTGAATTCCAGGCCAAAAAGCCTCTGGGACAGACTTACCTCATTCACCAGGAAACCTCATCCGCATCGAAAACCGGTCCCTCCTTGCATGACCGCACCATGGAACCGTCGGCCATACGCACCGCACAGCCCAGGCAGACGCCGATACCGCAGGCCATGCGTTCTTCGAGACTTACCTGGCAGGGCACGCCGGACTTTTTGGCGATCTTCGCCACCGCCTTCATCATTGGACGGGGGCCGCAGGCATACAGGGCGCCCGGAGAGAGTTCTCCCATACGCTCTTCAAGGAGAAAAGACACCAGGCCGTGATATCCGCGCGAACCGTCATCGGTGGCTTCCAGAACCGACACACTCTCACATATCAGTCCTTCGATGAGAGAAAGGTGGGTTACAGTTTTTCCGCCCATCAGGAACACTGCCGGCCTTTTCCCGGACTGCCGTATCGATTCAGCCAAAAAGAGCAGCGGCGCAGCGCCGAATCCCCCGGCGACGAGAACTACGCTTCCGTTTCCGCCAAGGCTTTGATCGAAGCCATTCCCCAGAGGACCTACCAGGTTCAACATCTCGCCGCGTTTCAGGGAGCAGAGGAGCGCTGTTCCCAAACCGACCACATCGATCATCAGGCTTATGATTCCATATTCCGGCCGGCTTCCGCAGATGGAGAACGTCCGCCGGAGGAACGGATCCGTTCCCCGCCCTGCCCGAGCCTGGACAAACTGCCCCGGAACCGCGTTTTGCGCGATCTCACCGCAGGCGACCTCGATGATATACCCGCCTGGTGTGCGGCGTTCAGTTCGCAAAATACCTGCTTCGTATTCGCGCATTTCTCTCTCTTATCTTTTTCATCTCTGTTAACTCGCTCTCCGCAGCCGAGGCGGGGCCGGAAACCGCAGGCGCCTGCGCCGCTGACGCTGCCCGTGCCTCGTCGGAAGAATAGTATGCGATACTCTTCTGGATATCCGTGACAATTTTCTTTTCGTCCACGATGAAGGACAGTTTCCTGGCGGACAGTTCTACAAATACTTTATTATTCTCGTTCGGCTTTTCCTCGGCAAGTTTTTTATAAAGCTCGAGTGCCTTATTCATGTCACCGGCGTCATGTTCGTAGAAGTAGGCGATGGCAAAACGGGCCTGGAAGGCGCTCTTGGTCTTTGGGAAGCTGTCCGCCACCGCCTGATAGAGAGGAAGATACACTTTCGGCCCCTTGTTTTCCATGCGGGCAAGCTCGGCATCGCGATACAGTTTCAGGTCCGGAGGAACGCTGATCATCCCCAGGTGAACTTTCAATTCCTGAGAGAACTGGCTTTCCGGATACTTATGAATGATTGTTTGCATAAGAGCTTTTTCCGCTTCCTCCGAATATTTTTTTTCCAGCTTCAACTGAGACAATCCGAGGGAAAAGTCGCTCCGTACCGCATATTCGGATTGGGGCGCCTCCTTAAGGATCAGATCGTACTGGGTGACTGCTGAATCGGCATGATCGAGGGAATACGTCAAAAGCTCCGCAAGAAGGAAGCGTTTATGAGCCCGTTCCTCCGGTTTGTCCTTCAGCTTGTCGATATCATTCGTCCATGCATTCAAGCTGTCGATCTGGGCCGATCGGTTCTTGGCGTCCGCAAACCAGTTTTCGGAAACGCGGACATTTCCCTGGCTGACCTTAACGTAGGCATCTTTGGCTTCGTTCGCCTTGGACAGATCACGGATGGTGATGTTTCCGACATGATACCAGGCTTCTTTGGCCGCCAGAGAATCGGGGAAATCCCCTGCCATGTTGCGGTAGGTCTCCACTGCTTTTTCGGCGTCCCCTTTCAATTCATAGATCTTTCCGATCTCAAGTCGGATACCCGGGGCGAAATTTACAAATTCACCCTTGCTCTGCATACTCGTCAGGAAAGCCAGGGCTTCATCATATTTCCCCAGCTTCGCCTTCGACTGGGCAATCAATGAATTGGCTCGAAATTTCATCCTCGGTTCGATCTTTTTGGAAGCCAGCTTTTGAAGTTCTTCCGCCGCCTCCTGGTATTTATTCAGATTATAAAGCCCCTCTCCCTTGTATAACATCGCCTGGTACAGGATTTTTTTTCCCGGATCGGAACCTGCCACCTTCCGGGCGGCGGCGATGAGATCCTCCCATTGGCCGTCTTTATAGTTTATCTCCGCCAGGGTGAGCCCTGCCTCACCTTTAATTGCACTCTTTTCCGTTGAGGCCAGATCGTTCAGCTCAATACGGGCCTCATCGGTGAGGCCGACCTCTATCATGCAGCGTGCTTTATAGTATCGCGCCTTCGGAACGAATTCGCTCGAGGGAAAAGCTTTCCGAAGTTCCTCAAACTTGGTGCGGGCGCGGGTATAATCTTTCATGTAATAGTAGGACATGCCGATGATGAACACGCTGTTATCCGCATACCGCGAAGTTTTGTAGTCCTGGAGGATCTTATAAGCATTGTCGACGGCGTCTTTATATTTCTTACCAGCTTCGGGGCTGACATTGTTATCTCTATTTCGCAGCCGTTCGGCGTCATTGTAATTCCGCTGTGCGAGATAAAAGGTATTGAAATATGCGCATCCGGAAAAACCCACTCCCGCGAGGAGCAGGAAAATCAAAAGAAATCCATGAACAATTCGTCTGTTTATTCTTTTCACCGACATATCAGCTCATTTTTTCGGATATAGATGCCGAAACAAGTTCGGCATGACACGTGCACTTCGACAAGCTCAGTGCTCTGTCAGCGGGCTCTGAGCCTGTCGAAGAGTCGCTTCATCCTGAACTCGTTTCAGGATCTAATTGCGCAATCTCAATCCTCTTTCAAATATTTCGTTTCTGCGCAGTCCGTGTCGTGATGAATAATGCCGCGGCAGGCAGAGAGAAGGAGGAATTTCCCCCTTTCCCGCAGTTCCGGTGAAGCGGTGACCAGTGCCATTTTTTCGTTCGTGATTGTTATTATTCCCTGAAGCTCAGCTTCTTCGGCATCTCCGGGTTCACCTGTCCACTCGAATGTATCTTTTTTAAACTTGTTGAAATGAGGAATGGTTGCAAGCCTTTTCTTTACAGCCCGGTTATCGAGAACATCGAACAGTGAAGTATACATGATTATCTCGGATATTTCCTCTTCCTCTTCTCTCCCATCTTCATGATTCAAAACACGCCTGAACTCGAACCACAATAGCAGGAGAGGAGTTTTCTTTTTCAAAAAGCTCTCCAAGGTCGAATCCGGCGATTGCTTTTGATATTCTGCAAACAATTCCCGTATCATTTTTAGGAAGGAATTCTTTTTTATCTCAAATGGGTAAAATCCCAAACCTAAGGTCGGTTTCCCTCCCAATGTAATTACACGAGCTAAAACAAGCGACCCATTAAGAAAATCTAACGTTCCTTTAGAATCTATTTCGCATCTGTAATTGAGCAGGAGGTCATCGAAAAACAACTTATTCCTTGATTTTGACAAATGTACCTGGAACAATGTCACCACTGAATCGTTCATTTTTCGGAGCACGACCATTTCTGCACCGTTTACCTGCTTGGACTTCTCCATATAGAATTCGATGCCTGTATAGCCAGACTTCACGATACCGGGGGTATGAATAATCCAATCGTAAAACTGCACCAGAGAGGCTTCATCAAGATCATCAATATCCGTTTCAACAACATCAAGCCCATTTACATCTTTAAAAACATCGAACGCCATAGAAACTGAACGCCGATACCGCTTTATCAGGAACTTTGCGACTTTTTCGAAGAGAATATGATAAAGTTCAAGCTCCGCCGAGAAGGGGAGAACGGCGAATTCTTCTCCATACATTCCGGTATTTCCATCGGGTTTCGATTTTATTCCGGAAAGGTTCTTTTTAATTTTCACATTATTCCCTTTTGAAGTAAATCCTGCTCTTCGTCAGGCTCAGAGCCCGCTGTCCGAGCGCTGAGCTTGTCGAAGTGACACGTGTCATCCTGAACTCGTTTCAGGATCTAATTGCGCAACAACATCCAGGGGGTGAGTTCTTTTGTGGTATTCCTGGAGGCATTTCACTTGAAGCGGCTTGGAAAGGAGGGCGAGTATCCCCTCCACCGCGGCGGTTGCCCCCGCGATGGTCGTGGTGTACGGTACGTTGTGAATGATGGCCGCACGCCGTATCTCATAATCGTCCTGGTGGGATTGGGTGCCTATCGGTGTGTTTATCATGAGACCGATCGAGCCGTCGGTGAGCAGGTCGAGCACATTGGGACGGCCATCGTAGATCTTCATGATCAGCCCGGCAGGGATGCCGTGCGCTTCCAGACTCTCTCGGGTGCCGGAGGTTGCCACCAGTGTAAAACCGGCATCGCGGAGCCGTGCGGCAATTGGGACGATAGCATCCTTGTCCCGGCCTGCGACACTGATGAAAATACGGCCGGAGGTCGGAAGGCCGGCGTTCACCGACATCTGTGATTTGGCAAACGCCACCCCGAAATCCGGATCGATGCCCATGACCTCTCCGGTCGATTTCATCTCCGGGCCGAGGATGGAATCCACCCCGGGGAATTTAATGAACGGCAGCACCGCTTCCTTGACACAGTAGTAATCGAGATTGACCTCTTCGGTAAAATTAAGTTCCCGGAGCGTTTTCCCGGTCATCACCCGGGCGGCGAGCTTGGCCAGCGGAACACCGATGGATTTAGACACATAGGGAACCGTCCGGGATGCACGCGGATTTACCTCTAGGACATATATTTCATTGTCTTTTATGGCGTACTGGATATTCATGAGCCCGATAACGTTCAGATTGCGCGCCAGAGCATGGGTGCTCTCGCGGATGCGGGAGATGATATCCGGGCTTAAACTATAGGGCGGAAGGATGCATGCCGAATCCCCGGAGTGAATGCCCGCGTTCTCGATGTGCTGCATGATGCCCCCGATCACCACATCTTTGCCGTCGCAGATGGCGTCCACATCGATCTCGATTGCAGCATCGAGGAACTTGTCTACGAGTACAGAACGTTCTTCCGATACATTGATTGCAGCATCAAAGTAGGTTTTTAGGATGTTTTCATTATAGCAGATCATCATGGCCCGCCCGCCGAGCACATAGGAGGGCCGCACAAGGACCGGGTAGCCGATACGCTCGGCAATTTTACGGGCGCCTTCCAGGTCGGTCGCTGTACCGTTGGGCGGCTGTTTGATACCCAGCCTGTCCACCAGCATGCCGAACCGTTTCCGGTCTTCCGCGATATCGATCGAATCCGGAGAGGTGCCGATGATCGGAACCCCGGCGGCTTCCAGTCCTTTTGCCAGTTTCAGCGGGGTCTGGCCGCCGAACTGGACGATGACGCCGTCCGGTTTCTCCTTTTCGCAGATCGCAAGGACATGTTCCAGGGTGAGCGGCTCAAAGTAGAGCTTGTCGGAAGTATCGTAATCGGTGGAAACGGTCTCCGGATTGGAATTGACCATGATGGTCTCAAACCCGTCCTCCTTGAGCGCGAATGAGGCGTGGACGCAGCAGTAATCGAATTCGATCCCCTGCCCGATCCGGTTCGGTCCGCCGCCGATTATCATGATCTTCTTCCGGGGGGAGCGAACCACCTCGCATTCGGATTCATAGGTGGAATAATGGTAGGGAGTGAAGGCCTCAAATTCCGCCGCGCAGGTATCCACCGTCTTGAAAACGCTCTCAATTCCCAACTGTTTACGGCGCTCCCGGACGGCGTTCTCGGAAACTCCCCAGAGGAATGCCAGTTGGCGGTCGGAAAATCCCATTTTCTTTGCATCGAGAATCGTGACGCTGTCTGCTTCCCCGAATGTCTTCCCCTTCAGTTCACACTCCATATCAACGATTTCCTGCATATTCGAAAGGAACCACCGGTCGATTTTGGTCGCCGCATACAGTTCATCCACCGAATGCCCGGCCAGAAACGCCTTCCGAATTCCAAAAATCCGGTCGGCGAATGGCGTTTTCACATACGCCAGCCAATCCGCTTTTTCCCAGGCATCGTCCACACCGTCCCCGCCAAGACCGTAACGGTTGATTTCCAATCCCTGAATGCCTTTCTGAAGCGCTTCCTTGAACGTCCTTCCTATAGCCATCACCTCGCCGACGCTCTTCATCTGGATGCCGAGGCGCGCGTCGGCGCTCGGGAATTTTTCGAATGTCCAACGCGGAATCTTCACCACACAGTAGTCGATGGTCGGCTCGAAGCAGGCCTTGGTTTTGCGGGTTATATCGTTGGCGATCTCATCGAGGGTATAGCCGACCGCAAGCTTTGCCGCAATCTTTGCGATGGGGAATCCGGTCGCTTTTGAGGCGAGAGCGGAACTCCGCGACACCCGGGGGTTCATTTCGATGATAACCAGACGGCCGTCAGCAGGATTCTGGGCGAACTGGATGTTGGACCCGCCCGTTTCCACCCCGATCTCACGGATCACATCGATAGCCCAGTCGCGCATACGCTGGTACTCGCGGTCGGTGAGAGTCTGAATGGGCGCCACCGTGATGGAGTCGCCGGTATGGACTCCCATGGGATCGAGGTTTTCGATGGAGCAGATAATTACCGCATTATCGTTCAAATCACGCATGACCTCGAGCTCGAATTCTTTCCAGCCGATAAGCGATTCTTCGATGAGCACCTCGGAGATGGGACTGAGCTCCAGCCCATGTTTGACCTGGAATTCGAATTCCTGGCGGTTGTAGGTAATTCCGCCGCCGGTTCCCCCGAGGGTGAAAGAAGGCCGTATGATTGCCGGGAAACCGACTATTTCAAGGACTTTCCACCCTTCATCAAGGGAATTTGCGAATCCTCCTCGGGGCTGATCTACCCGTATACGGTTCATCGCAGCGGCGAAGAGCCGCCGGTCCTCCGCTTTTTTGATTGATTCAAGGTTCGCTCCGATCATGCGCACCCCATAACGGTCCAGAATTCCCTGCTCGGCAAGCTGTACAGCGACATTCAATCCGGTCTGGCCTCCCAGAGTCGGGAGCAGGGCGTCCGGTTTCTCCAGGGCGATGATCTTTTCGCAAATTTCCGGGGTGATCGGTTCAATATAGGTACGGTCGGCGATTTCCGGATCGGTCATGATAGTGGCGGGATTGGAGTTGACCAGGACTATCCTGAACCCCTCTTCCTTGAGGGCTTTGCAGGCCTGGGTACCGGAATAATCGAATTCACAGGCCTGTCCGATGACTATAGGACCGGAGCCTATGACCATGATAGAGCGGATATCGGTTCTTTTTGGCATATCTATTCCTGAATAAGTGGCGGCTCAATGAAACAACACAACCCACAGAATGAAACCTGTCAAAGCCAGCAGTGCAATATACCCTGATTGCACGAGAAATGAAAGAAACCTGGCTTTACGAATCCTTCGTTTCCGGACTAGTGCGCCTTTCTCAAGGTTTCCCTCAAGGACTGTTTCAGCCAGTTTCGAGTCGTATTCATCGATAAGCCTGAGAATGAGACTTTTTGTGGCGACAACCTGTTCAGCCAGAAGATTATGTGATGATTTATCAGAGGCGGCGGCGCCATTCTGATGTTTTTTAAGAGGATAGGTATCAAGGCTCAACAAAAGATATGCTTTCAAAATCGCTATCCGGATTTCTGTGACTTTCATATCCCTCCCTTCCTGAACAGATTCACGGAGGATGTTTTCACAGATATCTATAAAATTCCGGAGGTTTTGCTGTATTTCCGAATTGCTGAGACTGAGAAGGTAAGATTCCTCGATTACCTCCTCTACCTGCTGCTTGATTCTTTGATCAGTCCATTTTCCCATAGTTTAAAAGTATAAAAACATCTCCCGAAAAGCAAGCAGGACTCGGAACGATTTTCCTTTTACTGTATATGATGGATATTCATGAGATTTGTGGAACCGGAAACACCGATAGGGGTGCCTGAGGTGATCACAATAATATCTCCCGCTCGGGCATACCCGCAATTCTTTGCCGCCGATTCAGCCACACCAACCATGCTGTCTGTATCGACCACCTCCTGCACCAGCACCGTATGAATGCCCCAATATAACGCCAGACGGCGCCGAATAGTTTCAGAAGGAGTAATGGCTACAATGCTGGTTTTGGGACGATGCTTGGAAAGATGCCTGGCGGTGGAGCCGGACTGTGTATAGGCGACAATGGCGGTGGCGTTCAAAATCTCCGCCGCCCGGCAGGCCGCGATGGTCACCGCCCCTTGGATGGTTGATTCCTGTTCTCTAGGGTCAAGGATGCACCTGCCCTTTCCGAGGAGAGACGTACCGCGGTACGTCTCTTCTTTTTCTACATCGTCGATAATCCTGCGCATGGTTTCCACCGCCTTGATCGGGTACTTCCCCACCGCTGTCTCGCCGGAAAGCATCACTGCGTCCGAGCCATCGATAATAGCATTGGCCACATCCGAAGTTTCCGCGCGAGTCGGGCGGGGATTGTAGGTCATGGATTCGAGCATCTGGGTGGCGGTAATCACCGGCTTACCGGCTATGTTGCATTTTTCGATGATTTTCTTCTGGATGAGCGGCACTTCTTCGGAAGGCATCTCCACACCCAAATCGCCCCGCGCCACCATGACTCCATCGGCATTTTCCAGGATGGCGTCAAAGGCGTTAACTGCCTCCTGTCTCTCTATCTTGGCGATGACCGGCATATCCGATCCCAGGTTGGACAGAAGCTTTTTCGCCTTGAACACATCATCCGGGGTCCGCACAAACGAGAGGCCGAGGAAATCCAGCCCGTTTTTGACCGCAAATTCCATGTCTGAAAAATCCTTGGTGCTGATGGAAGGCGCCGATACCTTCACTCCGGGAAGATTCATCCCCTTGTGCGGCTTGAGATCCCCTCCGATCACCACAACGGTCTTCACTTCTTCCGGGCTGACCTCCAAAACCTTCAGCTCCAGGTTGCCGTCATCGATGAGAATACGGTCGCCTTTCTCCACATCGCTGACCAGGTTGGGGTAGGTGGTGCTCACCAGGGATGCTGAGCCCATGACCGTGCGGGTGGTAATGGTCAGTTCTTTTCCTGCCTCCAGGAACACACTTCCACCTGCAACATCTCCCACCCGGATTTTCGGACCGGCCAGATCGCCGAGAATGGCGATGGGAATCCCCTTCTCTGCGGCCACTTTTCGAACCTTGACGATAATCCCGGCAAGCTCCTCGGGGGCGCCATGGGAAAAATTGATACGGGCGATATTCATTCCGGCTTCAATAAGACCCCGGATGGTTATCTCGTCCTGGCTTGCCGGACCCAGAGTACAGATGATTTTTGCTCGAGTCATGGGTATTGAAGCCTCCTGTTTATAGAAGACAAAAGAAAAGACAAAAGAATCCTAAAGAAAAGATTGTCTGAACCACTAATGCGCGTGATGTAAATGATAAAAGATGATGAAAAGATTACAATCAAAATCCCAAGCACAGAGAGAAAGAAAAGGCTCTTTCATCCTTTATCCTTCATCCTTGTCTTTTTTACTTTGTGCCTTTGTTCTTTTGCGCCATTATGCCTTAGAACTTATCCGTAAGGATTTTCACTCGTTTTAAGGCAGCCCCCTTCTGGCCTTTCAGGCCACCTTCCCCCCTTGCGGGGGGCAGGAAAAGCATGTGGCGTCTCAAATTCCCTTGCCCCCATTTATGGGGGAAAGGGATCGAGGGTAAGGGGGCATTGAGTAGGTGCAACCGGCGAATTTCTTATTTACGGACAAGCTCTTAGTTTTTTCTTTACAGATCGAATATTGTCTCCGCCTCAATTTCATCGAAAGCCTGAGACAGATTTTCTAACACATCTCCGGCCATCACCCCCCGTATACCCATTTCCTCCGAGGCCATCTCTCCGGCCAGACCGTGCACGAAAGCCCCCAGGACAGCGGCGGGGAAAAGGTCCAGCCCTTGGGCGGCGAGACCGGTGATCGTTCCCGTCAGCACATCCCCGGCTCCGGCTGTTGCCAGGGCCTGGTTTCCGGTCGGATTAAGCCAGACCTCGCCCGCAGGATTGACAGTCACCGTAGTCGGTCCTTTCAGCAGAACGATTTTCCCCAGTTCAGCGGCTGCCTGTTTCGCTGCGCCGATTGGATCGGTCATGATCTCAGCGGCCGGTTTCTCCATCAGCCGCGAAAGCTCTCCGGCATGGGGAGTGAGTACCATATCGCAGGGAGTTTTCGTAAGAGCAGCCCGGTTGTTACGGTACGCGTTGATCCCATCCGCATCGAGAATCACTTTGCCCCGGTACTCGTCCAGAAAGCGCCTGACCAGCTCCGAGGTTTCGTAATACGTCCCCAATCCCGGGCCGACAGCCACCGCATCCATATTTTCCACCGCCTCGCGGATTTTTCCCAGCGCACGGAGGGAAAGGCAGCGTTTTTTTCGGACTTCCGGCAGGGGGAGATTCATGATTTCGGTTAACTTGACTGCGAGAATATCACTGAGACTCTCGGGGCAGCCCACCCTTACCAGTCCGGCGCCTGACCGCATGGCGGAAGCGGCGCATAAGGCGGGCGCCCCGGTCATTCCGACCGATCCGGAAAGAATAAAAACCTTTCCGGCTGAATTTTTATGCGCATCGTATGGCCGCACCGGTATGAGAGCGGCAGCCTCCGACCGTGAAAGTGTATGAGCGAACGGCGCTATCATATCAGACACTTCCAGGGGAAAGCCGATGTCCGCCGCCTGAATGCTTCCGCAGAAAAAGCGCCCCGGTTTGATTACCATTCCTGCTTTCAGGAACCCGAAGGTCACCGTATAATCGGCCTGCACCGCGGCTTCCGAAACCTGGCCGGTATTCGAGTTCACACCGGAAGGAATGTCGACCGCCACCACCTCGGCGTGTGCATGATTCACCAACTCCACTACCGCGGCGGCAAGGCCGGTAATCTCTCCCCGGAGTCCGGTCCCGAAGAGGGCGTCCACAATCACATCGGCGGACTCGATCCGCTCGATGAACAGGCCAAGGTCTTCCTGGCCGTGTATCTCTTCCACTTTCCCGCCGGTTTTCTCAAGGGCACCGAGACAGGCGAGGGCGTCGCCCCGTACTTCACGCTTTCTTCCGATCAGGAATACATCGGCCGGAATCCCGCTCAACCTCAGGAGTTCAGCCACCCGGAAACCGTCTCCGCCGTTGTTTCCTTTTCCAGCTAGCACAACCACCCTTTTATCGAATAGATCGGAGTATACTTCAGCCATGAATTCACAGACAGCCTTACCCGCCGCCCGCATGAGCTCGATGCCGGGTTTTCCCCACTCGATCGAGCGGCGGTCGATTTCCGCCATCTGTTCGCCGGTGAAGACTTTCATAGGGCAACTCCAATTTTTTCGGCAAGGGTGGTAAACAGGCGGTCACAGTGGGGAGCGGCACTACGGACTTTGTTAAGGTCTAATATTTTAAGAATTTTCGAGGCGTGATGGATTTTATGATATTTCCCTTTATATGAATATCGTGTTGCGGCATTCAATTTAACTCTGATAGTGCCTTTTGTTATGTTCTCCACACTTGTTGTTCGAGGTAGTTTTTCTTCACGGAAGCCAGTACCGAAAAAGATTTTGAGTGCGTCCCTGTCTGCTAAAAACCATGCTTCCATAATTTGAACCATGAGATGACAATGCACATGATGATGGTCCTCAAATAACCATTGATCATGTAATGCGAGATGACTCCACGGGTCAGTAGTCACCCCGATTTCTGAATCGACAAGAAGTACATTAAAGGCATCGGGATGGTCTTCCCATGCCGCCATGAAGTCGCGGTATGCATTACCTCTTGTACCACAGGCTACTACAAGTATTTTCACTTCAGGCATGGTATGCAACTTATTAAAGAAAACGGTGAAACCTTCTCTCATCTGGGCTCTGGATTCCACACTGTCGCCGCCGCCCTCGACATACACCCTGATTTCTTTCACCATCTGTTACCGCCTATCTCGCCCATACGCCACAGTTCACCGAGTGTGTAGTTCTCAAGCCATTTTTTCAGCTTCTTCTGATCAAGCCTCCTCATATGCGTCCCTTGTTCGTCATGCTCGCAAACCAGTACCGACTCCGGCTGTTCTGAAAGCGCAGAAACGAGAATGTCGGAATGAGTTGTAACAATGAGCTGGGTGCGTTTGGATGCTTCTACAAGGAGTTCTGCAACGGTATGGAGAATGTCGGGGTGCAGCCCGACTTCCGGCTCTTCGATACAGATGAGCGGAGGAGGTGAGGGATGACAGAGAATCAAGAGAAGACAAAGAAATCGCAAAGTACCATCGGACAGACGAGAGGCGGGAATAGGGTCTTTAAGATTTTTCTCATTGAAAAGAACTTGGATTATTCCTCCAAATACTTTTGTATGAATCGATTCAAATCTCTCATAAAACGACCGCATCAATTCATTTATTTTTCCAGCGGTTTCTCGCCTTTCCTTGAGATCATGAGCTATTAGGGCAAAGTTATTTAAACTTTCTAAAAGAAAATCACTAGGCCAATCGGTTTTTTGGGGTTGCTTTATCGAACTTATTACAACAAAAAGGTCTTTGTATATTTTCGATTCCTGAAGGCTATTTGCAAGTTTTGTTAATTCTGAACCTGAGTGTAGTCCGCCAAACTGGGATAATATTGATTTATACAAATGGGGTTCGGGTGCAGGGGATATTCCTGCAAAAAGCTCCGATATACCAAATTCTACTTTCCCATTTTTATTACTGTACAAAAAATTTCCAATTTCATTCATAACAGTTTCTGTGTCGATATACAGCCTATCAAGTGGGGTTGAGCCGATTCTCAGTGTATAACTAACTATTTTCTTCTCATGGGGCTGTATAAAGTCAATGCTCATATTTTCATAGGGTATTATAAAGTCAACACCCATTTCGGCAATTTTTTCACCCTTCCCTTTCCATATCCACTCTCCTACTCCACCACCCTCTCTCAACGGCATGCTTATATCTCTCGGCGCGGCCTGTAAAATACTTATCGCATTGATGAAATTCGATTTCCCCGAAGCATTTGGGCCGATGAGAACATTAAGAGGCTTTAAATTTACTGGTTTACTGTCTGGTCCGAATGAGAGAAGATTTTGAATCCATATCGAATTGATAAACCTTGTATCTTCCATGTTCATTCTCCCTTCGTTCCGTTCAGTTCATCGATGATGGCGAGTATCTCCCGGATGTCATCGATCACATACTCCGCGCCTTCTTTCCCCACTGACGGGCGGTCGAATACGAAGCCGTAGCGGGCGAATATGGTGTGCATTCCCACTTCGCGCGCCCCGACCAGGTCGCGTTCAGGCCAGTCCCCGACCATGATGGTATCCTGGGGCTCGCAGTCGATCGTTGTGAGCACCTTGCGGAAAGTGATAGGGTGAGGCTTCTTATACCCCGTATCCTCGAACGTGATAACCGAATCGAAAACATGCTGCAACTGGAGGTAGCACACCCGCAGCCAGGCCTCACGGCAGGGGGCGTCGGAGAGCACTGCAAGTTTCAATCCCCTTCGGAGAAGCCCGGTCAGAGTCATGTTTACATGAGGGTAGAGAACGAGTGATGCCTCGCGCGCCCGTCGATATGCCACCACGCCGCTCGACAGAATCTTGAAGTCTATATACCCCAGGTGCTCCTGGAGAAAGTTGTCGAACACCTTTTGAAACTCGATGCCCTTCTTGTCATAAATGGCATAAAGCTCCCGTTTGGCTTCTTTCGGGTCCATGACCAGTCCGGAGTCGATCATTGCGGTGACCGCGGCGGTGATGGCGCTCTCCTTCATGGCCATGAAATCCATGAGCGTGTTATCCAGGTCAAAAACCACTGCCTTGATCATGCGCATTCCCCGTTTTTTACCAGATAAATCATGGCGATTTCATTGCAGTTTGGAAAATGCACGCAGTTCACACAGTCGCTCCAGATTTTATGAGGAAGCTCCGATTTGTCGATCACCTTGAAATGCAGGCGCTCAAAGAACTTCTCTTTGTAGGTCAGCACAAAAATACGCTCGATTCCCAGTTCTCCGGCTTCAGCGAGAAGCAATTCGACGATGGGACGGCCATATCCTTTGCCGATGCAATCTTCACGGAGTGCGAGGCCCCGTATCTCCGCCAGATCCGACCACATGACATGCAGCGCCCCGCAGCCGATCATCTCTCCATCGACCTCGGCCACCATGTAATCACGGATGTTATCATATATCCAGGCGAGAGGCCGCGGGAGCATGAGTCCTTTCTGGGCCTGACAGTTCACAATTTCCGCAATGGCCGGGACATCGACCACCCGCGCTTTTCTCACCACTGCTGCGTTTACTTCTATCAACTATACATCCTCCTTTGCCCGGATTCTCTTTGCTTGCATAATCTGTTTATGCAGCGCATCCATCCCGGCGCCGCCTGTCACTGTGCGGCAGTCGGCGGATACCCGCAGATCGAATATTTTCCCGATATCGTCTTCAAAAAGTTCGGAATGCTTCTTGTAGACCTCCGTCGGTATCCGGTCCAGGGTCGTTTCGTTCTCCTGCGCCCAACGAACCAGCTTCCCGGCGGTCTCATGGGCTTTCCGGAACGGCATTCCTTTCCGGGTAAGATAGTCGGCAAGATCGGTGGCAAACATGCTCCGGTCTATGGCCGCTTCCATCCGTGCGGTATTGAAAACCATCGTCCGAACCACGCCGTTCAGGATCAGAAGGCAATCTGAAACCGTCTTCAGGGTGTCGAAGAAAGGCTCCTTGTCCTCCTGCATATCCCGGCAGTAGCTGAACGGCAGCCCTTTCATAACGGTTAGGAGAGCCATGAGATTGCCGTACACGCGCCCCGTTTTGCCCCGGATAAGCTCCAGGGAGTCAGGATTTTTCTTCTGCGGCATCATGGATGAGCCGGTTGAATACCGATCGGACAATTTCACAAATCCGAATTCGGCGGAAGACCAGATTATGAGGTCCTCGCATATCCGGGAAAGGTGCATCATGAGTATCGAAGCGGCGGACAGAGTCTCGACCAAGTAATCCCGGTCGGAGGTCGCATCCATGCTGTTCTCGGTCACTCCCGAAAAGCCGAGCTTTTCGGCGATGAATTCACGGTCGACAGCAAATCCGCTTCCGGCAACCGCGCCGGAGCCGAGCGGGCACTTGTCGGCGCGCTTCCGGGAGTCGAGGAAGCGCTCCCGGTCACGCTCCAGCATCCAGAACCAGGACATAATATAGTGGCCGAGACGCACCGGCTGCGCCTGCTGGAGATGAGTGTACGATGGAACTATATCATCCGCATGGTTCTCGGCGCATGCCACGATGCTCTCCTGGAGCATCCGGATGGAATCGCCCAGGCTATCCAAAGCGCCGAGAAGGTAGAGCCGCTCATCGAGCGCCACCTGATCGTTCCGCGACCGTCCCGTATGGAGTTTGGCGCCGGTTTCGCCGATAAGCGCGGTAAGACGAGCCTCCACCGTCATGTGCACATCCTCTGTCGAGCGATCAAAAACATACCCCGGTTTGGCTATATCCGTTTCCATGGACTTTTGAACTTCCTTAAGGCCGGATACGATTTTTCTCCGCTCTCTGACTGAAAGAATTCCGGCTTTTTCAAGGGCCTCGGCCCAGACAATGCTCCCCAGGATATCCACCCGGAGAAGCTCGATATCCACATCGATTGATGCTCCAAACTCCACCATGCCCTGTGACGGGTCCTCGCTGAACCGTCCGCCCCAGAGTGGTTTTGGGGTCGTATCCGCCATGTTAATGATCTCCCAAGTTCCGGAACCGGGCGCTCACAGTCTCCGGCAGGCCGAAAAGGTTGATGAATCCCCGTGCATCCGCCTGGTTGTAAACCGCATCCCGCGAGAATGTGGCTATATCCTCACGGTAGAGCGAGTACGGACTTTTTACCCCGACCGCGGTACAGTTTCCCTTGTAGAGCTTGACACGCACAGTCCCTGTTACCCGGCGCTGGGTGCTGGCTACAAAAGCGTCAAGGGCCTCACGGAGCGGGTTGAACCATTTGCCGAAATAGACCAGTTCGGCGTAACGGAGCGCTGCTCCCTGCTTGTAATGGAGCGTGTCACGGTCGAGAGTCAGCATTTCGAGGGCGCCATGCGCTTCATACAGCACTGTCCCTCCTGGCGTCTCATACACTCCGCGTGATTTCATGCCGACCAGGCGGTTTTCCACGATATCGGCGCGTCCCACTCCGTTCCGAGCTGCAACAGTATTCAGCTTCTCAATAATTTCCACCGGGCCGCACAGGACGCCGTCCAGGGAAACCGGCCGCCCCTGCTCGAACCCGATCTCGATGTATTCAGGCTTGTCCGGGGCCGCTTCCGGGGAAACGGTCAGAACATAGACATCTTCCGGAGGTTCGTTCCAGGGGTCCTCGAGCTTTCCGCCCTCATGGCTGATATGCCAGAGATTACGGTCGCGGGAGTAAATCTTCTCTCTCGTCTGGGCAATCGGTATGTTCCGAGCGGCGGCGTATTCGATGGCATCCTCGCGGCTCTTGATATTCCACTCACGCCAGGGCGCGATGATGGCCAGATCGGGGGCGAAGGCTTTATAGGCCAGCTCGAACCGCACCTGGTCGTTCCCCTTGCCGGTGGCGCCGTGCGAGACAGCGTCGGCGTTTTCTTTCCGGGCGATCTCCACCTGACGGCGGGCGATAAGGGGCCGTGCGAACGAAGTGCCCAGGAGATATTTCCCCTCGTACACCGCCCCGGCCATCATGGTCGGGAAAGCGAACTCGGAGGCAAATTCCTCCCGGAGGTCTTCGATGTAAATCTTGGACGCGCCGGATTTGAGCGCCTTCTCCTCCAGGCCGTCCAATTCCTCACCCTGTCCCACATCTGCGGCCATGGCGATGACCTCGCAGTGATAATTCTCCCTGAGCCAGGGGATGATGATCGAAGTGTCCAGACCGCCGGAATATGCAAGCACCACCTTTTTTACATTATTCATACTGTCTCCTCAATCCAGTTTGAACAGTATCTTCCATTTGCCTTTGTTCTCTTTGTATTCGAGACGGTTATTCAAAAGATCGGCCCGCTGCGGGTCAGCCGTATTTTTCAACACGTTGAACAGGCCCCAGAACTTCTCCTGTGTCAGCTTTGCCAGAAAATCCGGATGAAGATTATAGAGAAAGAGCATGGGATCGTCCTCGGAAAGCGCGAACAAAAGAGAACCGTTGGCAAGCTCTTTCCCGTCCGTCTCACGGTAAGTCCAGCCGGCGGGTACTTCGTAAATCTCCACATGTTCACTATCGCCGAGGAGCTTCCATTCCCGGGGAGGCAGGAGCACCCAGGTCCCGAAATCATCATAGGAATGCCGTATCCGGAGGTCGTTCTGGCCGGTGAAATTGGTACGGTCGAGAATGATGTACGAGCCTCCCAAGTCTGTCGGATTTTTCACCGCCTTGAGGTCACGCAGCATGTCAGAGCGCCTCCAGGGCATGTCGGCGAAGCGGATATCGGGCAGATACCAGAGCGAAAGCTTGTTCCACCACCACCCGCCTGTCCCGTAGAGGGGAAGGTGCGGGCGGTTCTTCAGCACTTCCCGATAAGCCCACCGGTACTGGTGCATGTTGTATGCAAGCGAATCTTTCTGGCCCCGGGCCGCTCCGTACGAAGTGAAAAGAAGCCAGGCCAGGGCCGCAAGCGCAATACCGCCGCCAACCCATCGAATCTTGAAGTCAGAGAGTCTGCGCACCTTCCTGGCTCCCAGACCCAGGGCGTCATTCATCACGAGACCGCAGGCAATGGCCATCGGGGGGGTAACGGTAAGCAGGAACCTGGGGAGTTTCACCATCATCTGGAACGAGGTGAACGAAACACTGCCAAATTCCAGGAACAGATACCCGATGAGAAACCACCAGGGAACGATCAGCAATTTCCAGGAACGCCGGCTTATTCCCTTCCAGGCCGCATACCCAACGCAGAGGATGCCGAAATAAAAGGTGTAGCCGAACAAGCTGCTCAGGAAGGGCAATTTCCCATCCATGCCCTGGAAAAATCCGGGGAACATATATCTCAGGTTGGTGAACCAGTTCAATGAATTTTTCGGGATATACCCGGACTGAATGAGCGGGTCCCGCTGGTGCTCTGCCAAGTGAATGTTGAACAGGAAATCCCCCGATTTGAACGCATAAACCAGATAGAGCAGGAGCACCGGCGCTGCAAATCCCGCTCCCACCAGGTACAGCCCGCGCTTCCATCGCGAAGAGCTGAACGCAAAGGGAAGGAAAAAAAGCAGGAAATAGTAGGAATTCTCACGGGCGTTGAAAGCCAGAAACACGCTTACCCCCACCAGTAGATACCACCATTTTGCCTTCGATCCCCGGCTTTCTTCGGCGGTGAGAAAAGCCCAGACTGCGAGTGCGAGGTAAAAGGGCACAATTGTATCGGGGAGGAGCATCGTACCGTAGACCACATCCCCTGGAAATGTGGCCAGCACAAAAGCGCCGAGCATCCCCGCATACGGCCCGTACAGCTTCCGCCCGATTAGGAATCCCAGCACGATAGTCACGAACGAGAGGAGCATGGGATAGAGAATAGCGATAAATTCCGACAGTCCGAAAATTCTGAACAGCAGACTGACCGGCAAAAGAAGGGACAACCGGAGCGCCCGGAAATCCATGCTCATATCCCAGGGCAGGGGCAGCCGGAAAAAAGAATAGCTGTACACTCCATAGGAGAAATCGTCCGCCTGGGTCAGCCCGCAGAAAAAACGCCACTTGAGCAGGGCGTTGACAAGCAGAATCGCCAGGAGCGCCCAGAGTGTGTAATCAAATGTTTTTTTGGCCTTTTCAGGCACTTATGTTCTCCCGGAGAGGAAGCGGTCGAATGTATCCAGAACACGGTCTATATCTCCCCTGTCCACTATCAGCGGAGGGATGAAACGCACCACCTGCTGACCTGCGGCGCAGATCAGTATCTTCTCCTTTTCAAAGAATTCCACCGCTTCGGAGGCGGGAAATTCCACCAGCGTTCCCATGAGAAGGCCTTTCCCCCGGATTTCCTTTATCGAGGGATATTTCTCCGCAAGGCGCACCAGTCCAGCCCGGAGGTATTCTCCCTTTTCCGCCACCGACCGCACGAATGAGGGATCGCTGAGCAGGTCGAACACTCCGCATGCCACTCCGGTGACAAAGTGGTTCCCCCCGAAGGTGGATGCATGTTCGCCGGGTTTTATTTCCGGCCAGACACGCGGTCCTGTCACAACCGCCCCGATGGGCAGCCCGCCGGCGAGCGGCTTGGCAAGGGTCATGATGTCCGGAGTGACATCGTAATGGGTGTAGGCATGAAGTTTCCCGGTACGGGCCATTCCGCACTGCACCTCGTCAACGATGAGGAGCATCTCCCGCTCCCGGCAGAGCGTTTCCAGGGCTTTCATGAATTCCGGCGCGGCAAGGCTCACTCCGCCTTCTCCCTGGAGCGGCTCGATGATCACCGCTGCGGTTTCATCGGTAACCGCGTTTTTCACCGAATCGATATCATTGAATACAGCTTCCCGGAAACCGGGCACCAGCGGCTCGAACGCTTTCTGGTACTTTTCCTGCATGGTGGCGGATAGAGCGCCCATCGTGCGGCCGTGGAAAGAGTTTTTAAAAGCCACGAAACCGATTTTGGGCCTGGTAAATTTTTTCCCCCATTTCCGAGCGAATTTCAATGCGCCCTCGACAGCCTCAGTCCCGCTGTTGCAGAAAAAAACCCGCTCCCCGAAACAGGTTCCGCAGATTTTTTCCGCCAGAAGCGCCTGAGAGGGAATGTGGTACAGGTTCGATGTATGGATTACCAGATCCGCCTGCTTTTTAATCAGCGCGGAGACCAGCGGGTGGGCGTACCCCAGAGCGTTCACCCCCAGTCCGCTTGCAAAATCAAGGTAAAGGCTGCCGCCGGTGTCGCAGAGGGTCACACCCTCCCCCTTCTCGAAAGCGAGCGGCTTACGTCCGTAGGTTTTCAGCACAAACTGCTCGGTTTTCCCGATAATATCCTGTGTGGTCAATGTTCGTTCCTTTTTGTAAAAAATTTAGATACCGAAACAAGTTCGGCATGACACGTGTCACCCGGAACTTGTTTCAGGGTCTAAATGAAAAAATGATAAGCTCGATACAGCCCCCTAACCCTCTGTCCCTTTCCCCCGAAGGGGGCAAGGGAAGTCGTTGCTTCACAATATGTTCCTGCCCCCTCCGGGGGAAGGATGTCCAAAGGACAGGAAGGGGGCTGCTTTGCGCCTGCTTTATCAATAAATCACCGTTCCCCAATGCACTTCCTGGCGCAGGGAATCCATGATGCTCTCCGGGCCTTTCCAGCCGATGATATGCACCCGGCCCACCCCATTTTTTACCGCCGCAGCGGAGCTTCTGAGCTTGGGAATCATGCCCCCGGTGACCTCACCAGTTTCTATCAAATGATCGACTTCCCCGATACCGATTCGCGGCCGCACCTGCCCGCCGATTTTTATGCCGGGGACATCGGTGATATAAATAAGGTCGTCGGCTTTCCAGACCTCGGCGAGCTTCTGGGCGGCATGATCGGCATTCACATTGTATGCCCGGCATTCCGGTCCGATGGAAATGGGTGAAACCACAGGGACAATTCGCTGTGCAAGGAGAACTTCGATAATCTCGGTATTAACATCCACAATCATACCCACATACCCGAGGTCGCCGCCTTTCGATGTCAGCTTGGCGGCATGGAACAGCCCCAGGTCGGTGCCGCTGATGCCGGCCGCTCTCACTCCTTCTCTTTCCAGGGCGCGCACGATCCATTTGTTGACCAGCCCGGAAAGCACCATCTCCACCACATCGATGGTGTCGCCGTCTGTCACCCGGAGCCCATCGATGAACTGAAACTGCCTGCCCATGCGGTCGAGCTGACGTCCTATGTCTTTCCCGCCGCCGTGGACTACAACCACATCACGGTCTTGAGGAATCATGGTAAGGGCTGTGGCAAACTGTTCTAGAATAAACTCGTCATCCAGAGTGGACCCGCCCATTTTTACCACGATTTTTCCGCTCACAAGAGACTATCCTTCTCATCGAATCCGAACATGACATTCATATTCTGCACAGCCTGCCCGGAAGCTCCCTTACCTAAATTACAGATGGCGGATATAACGATCAATTTATCGGTCCCCTCGGCAAGGCTGGTTCCGATATCGCAGAAATTGGTATCGGCCACAAACTTGCTTTCCGGGGTTGAGTCGCTGTGATAGCGCACGAAAAATTCTCCCGCGAAGGTTTCACGGTACAGCCGGTCGATTTCATTTTTCGTAAGGGATTTTTTCAAGGTGACCAGCATGGTCGATACAATCCCCGTTTTCATCGGCGCCACATGGGGAGCAAAGGTGATCATACAGCTTTCCCCGGCGATCTTGGAAAGCTCCTGCTCGATTTCACCTACATGCTTGTGGCTGCGCCCCAGGCTGTAGGGCATAACATTGGAATCGGCCTCGTAGAAATGCTTGAACATTTTCAGCGTCCGTCCCGCGCCGCTGATGCCGCTGATGGAATTCACATGGATGGCGTCGCAGACTATCAGCCCGGCCCGCAGGAGCGGGAACAGCCCCAGGAGCACCGAGGTGGGATAACAGCCCGGATTGGAAACAAACCGCGATTCCCTGATCCGGTGACGGTAGACCTCGGTGAGACCATAGACAGCCTTGTCGATGTAATCGGGCGACTCGTGCACCTCGCCGTACCAGCAACAGTAAGCCTCGGCGGAGTCCATCCGGTAGTCGCCGGCCAGATCGACAATGGCGATGCCCCGGTCATAGAATCCGGGAACCACCCGCATGGAGGTCTGGTCCGGGGCGCAGGTGAAAAGGACATCGATATCTATACCCTTCACATCCTGCGGATCCGAAAACACCAGATCGCACATGCGCCCAAGCGAGCCATACAATTCGGACATACGCTTCCCTTTGTCCTGACGGGAGGTGATGAAAGCAATCTCCACCTGAGTATGCCGTGAAAGGTAGTACGCCAGCCTCTGCCCCGTATACCCGGAACCGCCGTAGATTCCTGCGCGGATCATACAGTTTCCTCTTTGACAGATTGTTCCAGCCTGGACACCACACTCTTGATATCGTCCTCAGTGCGGGCGATTACCAGAATGGTGTCATCACCTGCAACTGTCCCCACTATTTCACTCCACTTCTGACGGTCCAGAATTACACACAACGCCTGAGCGTTTCCCGCTGTGGTCCGTATTACCAGGAAATTGCCGACCGGCTCATAATCAACCGCGAAATTCTGCACAGCGCGGCCTATCTCGCTGAGCCCCAATCCTCCATGTTCCGGGCCGGTAAGCATGTACTTCGCTCCCCCATCCTCCAGGGGGATCTTCACCGCTCCCATTTCACGGAGATCGCGGGAAAGGGTTGACTGGCTGGCGTAAATACCCCGGCTTTCCAGAATTTCCTTGATTTCTTCCTGCGTGGAACCGGAACGATTCTCAAGGATGGCTCGGATGACTTCGTGACGTTTGTCTTTAGCGTTCATAGAATCGTTTCCCCGCTCTCTCCGGTTCGAATCTTTATGGCGTCGAGCACATCATAAATGAATATTTTCCCATCTCCGAGCTTTCCTGTGGCTGCGCTTTCCATAATCGCATCGATCGCATTTTCCAGCTCATTGTCCTTGACAATGATTTCTATCTTTATTTTCGGCAGGAAATCCACTGTATACTCGCTGCCGCGGTAGATTTCCTTATGACCCCGCTGACGCCCGAATCCCTTTACCTCGGAGACGGACATACCTTTGACCCCGACCCGGGTGAGGGCATCCTTGACCTCATCAAGTTTGAACGGGCGGATATAGGCTTCAATCTTTTTCATGCAGGCGATCCCGGAATGAAGGAAATAGTGTTTTGTAATGCAATAAATTAATAATTATTCAATAAGAATGCAAGTTATTTTTGGGGAGTTCTTGCATTTTCTTTCCTTGTTCACTAATTTTACAGGGAAAGGAATACGATTCATGCCTGTAATAAACCAGCGCTTATCGGATATTCTCTCCTCCGGCATCATCGAATTGTCCCGGGGCGACCCTGGTATTCTCCTCTCCCGCGGAGTTCCGCCGGAAACTATTCGTGAAATTCAAATAATATTGAATATATATTCATCTAAATCCCCTTACGCCGTTTTTCGTATCATGGCCGCGATCATCCAGTTGCCTTCCCCGAACCGGGGGCTCCTGCGGCTGGAGCGTTTCCTGCGATCGGCTGGGAATAGTCTGGCCGCGCCGGAAGATTCCCGAGTTTTGTCAGACATACTGGCAATAATTTTCTCCTGGAGCGGAGCATTAACAGGAAGACTTACCGGAGACCCTTCGTTGATTTCTCTTCTGGCATCCCTGGAAAATCCGCTCACGCCTCAGCTCGACCGGGCATACTACCGGGATGCCATCCGGGTGCTCACCGGAAATCATAGACTCATTTCCGAAAAGATACGGGCAATTCACCGTATGCATACAGTGCAGCTCATCCGCATCTGCGCACGCAACGCAGATCCTCAAACGGATATTTCCGAGATAAATGCCGAACTCTCTCTCCTCGCCGAGTCGGTTATCGAAGCCTGTCTGGATGCGGCTCTGGAAGATCTTCCTGCAAAATGCGGGATAAAGCCTGAGTCTCATTCCCTCATCGTCCTCGGCCTGGGCAAGCTCGGCGGAATGGAGTTGAATGTCAGCTCAGACATCGATCTTATCTACCTTTACCGTGAATCGGAAAATCAGGGAAACGACGATCGGATTACTTTCCATACTCTTCTTGCCGAGCGCCTGACCCGTTTCCTCTCAGAAGCGACCGATGCGGGGATGCTCTACCGTGTGGATACTCGGCTTCGGGCCGACGGCTCCTCGGGACCGCTGGTCCGCTCGACCGGGGATTACTTCCGCTACCTGGAAATGCGCGGAGAAGCCTGGGAGCGCCAGATGCTCCTGAAAGCCCGCCCGGTAGCCGGAGACCGGGAAGCCGCCGGGGAATTTCTCCGTTCCCTTGAACGGTTCATTTTCACCACCACCATCACCCGCAGCCCGAACCGTGAAATAGTGGCGCTGAAAAACCAGATCGAGGCGCGCATGATCGTGGAAGGAAGCAAGAAAACCCACTTGAAGCTCATGCCCGGCGGCATTCGTGATATCGAGTTCATCGTGCAGTGCCTGCAGCTTCTCATGGGCGGCATGCATCCCGAAGTGCGCGCTTCCGGAACCATACCTGCGGCGGGCAAACTTCATAAGGCGGGAGCGTTGAGCAAAGACGAGCACCGCATCCTGTCCGGCGCCTATCGGAGATACCGTCAGACAGAGAACGCTCTTCAATGGAAAGAACTTCTCCCGGCTTTCACCCTTCCCGATACCCTTTCCGACCTGAACGAACTGGCGGAATTCATCGGTTATGAGAGCGGGGAAAATCCCCCCTGTCCCCCCGTATTAAGGGGGGAAACCGAAGGCAGGGGGGATATCAGGCGCGAGATCGAAGAACTCCGTGAACAGGTGCGGGCCATATACCGGGACATATTCTCACCCGGCAGTCATGATTCATTTGATGAAATGGCGATCGAGGCGGCCCTGGGTCAGGCCGGTAATGATCAGGAGAAGCGATTCCTGGAAAGTCTGGGGTTCCCAGAACCGGGGGAGAGCGCTCGGTATCTTTTCCGGCTGGTCACCGGCAATGAACCGGGGGGTGAAGCCGCCATCCACCCTTCTGTCGAACGGTTCGTTCCCATGCTGCTCAGGACCCTTTCCGATCTGCCGGACCCCGGGGGTGCATTGGAGCGTCTCACCCATATCGTGGATTCCTATTCCGCACGGTACACCCTGTTCGATGTACTTGCCGAAAGCCCGCGCTTCATGGAACTTCTGGCCGCCATTGCGCACGGCTCGGTATTTCTGACCGATATACTGGTCAAAGACCCCTCGCTCCTTGACTGGCTTGTGGAAGTTGGCGAGATTCGCAATCCGCCGGATGAAGGTAAAATCCTGAAAGAACTTCGTGCTGTCGATCGCGAGCATGAGTCGAACGAGGAATTCACCAAAGCCTGCCTCTTGGTTAAAAACCGCGAGGAGCTGCGCATCGGTTCGAGAAGCATAACGGGGCTTGAGGAAACCTGCGAAACTTTCGCCAATCTGGCCGTCCTGGCGGAATGTATCGTGAAAACTGTGTATGGCAGGGCTTTCAGTCTTCTCGGCGGTACGGATTTCTCACGCCGCCGTGATTATGCATTTACCGTGCTGGCTGCGGGAAGGCTGGGCGCCGGGGTGATGGATTTCGGTTCCGACCTTGACCTCATTTTCGTTTACCGGAGCGCTGCCGTGAAAGAGAATGAGGCGGAAATATCCGAATATTCGGTGAAGCTTGCCCGTCTTATCCTCTCCCTTATCACCGGAGGCGGAGGGGTCAACAAAATATACGATGTGGATACCCGGCTTCGGCCGGAAGGAGGAACCTCGGTTCTTGCGATCTCGCTGGATGAATACAGGAAATACCTGGATACCCGGGCGGTGGAATGGGAGAGGCTGGCCCTGATGCGGGCGAGACCGGTGGCGGGGAACGACCGGCTGGCCGCAGATATCGAAAAAACCGTCAGCCGCTTCGTCTACAGCGGAAGATTGACCCGCGCGGAAATCAGCCGGATTCTGGACATCCGGGCCAAAATGGCGGAAAGCTCGCAGAAACGGTATCCGGGCCAGATCAATGTGAAATCCGGTCCGGGAGGTCTGGCGGATATTGACTTTGCAGTGCAGGCCCGCACTGTTCATTATGGAAAGGAAAAACCGGAAATACGTCGCCGTCATACGCTGGACATTATTAAAGCGCTCAGCGCCGCCCGTCTCATCGACCGTCATGACGCCCTGACGCTCACGGAATCATACCGGTTTCTTCAGGATACCGAAAAGGCTCTGAGAATCGGTTCGGGGAGAGCGGTAAACACCCTGCCGCAGCCGGGGGTGGACCTGGCCCGTGCGGCCCGGCTCCTGGGGTTCAGGAATGTACGACGATTTCGGAAAAAGCTGGAAGATGTCATTTCCCTGACTCAGGAACAGTACAGCCGTCTGATGGCCGGGCTCCTCGAAGAGGCCGCAGACGAGAAGCTGCAATCATGACACCCCCGATAAAGCTGGGGATGATAAAGGTCAGCACGTTCTGAGTGAGCGAAGCGCTGAAAGCGGCTCCGGCAGCGATACCGAAGGGCGCGAGCAGTTTGATGGAGGTCATTTCCTTGATCCCCAGGTCGCCGACAGAGATCGGCAGGAGAACATTCACCAGATAAATGACCGGTATGGTTTTACATGCCGTCTGCCAGGAAAGATCGGTAAAACAGAGGAAGAGGCAGTAATACTGAATACTATAGACCAGGTAAAAGATCAGGGAAAGGAATAGCATGATCCCGGTTTTCCCGGCTGTAAGGGCATCAAATGCGGAAAGAGAATTCCTGACTGTGTCTTCAGTCGAGAACCGCCGCACAATCTTTACCAGATGCGGACGGAGCCGGTCGATATTGAACAGTATGACCATGAGCAGGATTTCAGCAATAATCGGAAGCGCTTTGAATGGATGAGGGAGCAGAAAAATAAGCGCAATCAACCCGAAACAGTAGATCATGGCCTGGTTCAGCCCCTTTTCCAGCAGGGTGAGCGAAGCGATTTTCATCCGGGAGTGCCCTGGTACGAGAAAACCCCTGGCAAATTCCCCCGACCGGGCCGGAGAAACCGCCCCCAGAAAAAAACCGCCGAACAGCGAGATGATTACCGACCTGAGCGGCGGTTTTGTGTTCACTGCGCCGAGGATATACCTCCACTTGAATACCTGGAGACACAGACTAAGGGGCAGGAGGAGAAGAGCCAGAATCAGGTACTGCGGCCTGGCCTGCTTAAAAGCGGCGGTTATCTCCGAGAGCTTCACTACATGAAGCAGCACCGCAAAAAGGGCAATTACCACGATGAACCGCGCCACACTGTAAAAGCGGCGGAAGCGGACAGAGAGGCTTTTCACCCACTCAGGCATGTATATTCATCCTCCGAAGGCCTTCGGTGCAGTTGCGGCACATGGGGAGCACCCGTCCCTGCCGGTTTAATACATTTCTGAAAGCCCGGTACCACTCCCCATTCCAGATAGATTCAAATGATTCGCCGAGGAGGTTCCCCATGGTATATTCGCTGTTCTTGTCGAAACAGCAGGGAACCACATTCCCTTCCCAGTCAACCTGCAGGCTGTAATACAATCTCAGGCAGCGATCCCGGAGCACCCGTCGGCGGTCGGTTTCAAGCCGTATATCTTTCCCGCGTTTCATCTTCCGGTAACGGGTGAGATTCGGGTCGCCGGGAAGGTAGGAGCTTAATGATTCTCCCCCGGAAAGGGAAGAAACCTGGAGAGTTTTGAACACCGTACGGTGCGCACCCAGCGACCGGGCCAGCGTTTTGAATTGCTTGAGGTCCTTTTCATTCCGGCTGTTTACCACGCACTGGAGCTCGATTTCCGGGCCGGACCTTTCACGGGCTGCTGCTTCCGATACACCGCGTATCCCCTCCAGAACCTTATGGTAAAAACCTCCAATCCTATAGGATTCGTAGGTTTCCGGGTCGACTCCATCAAGGGATACAATCAAGGTATGGAGGCCGCTCGCGATAATGTCCCCGGGATTATCGAGAAAGTGGCCGTTTGTCGACACGATCGTCCGGAATCCCCGGCCGGATGCCAGGCTCACCATGGGGAGAAAATCAGGGGCGATGAACGGCTCGCCCTGCCCCCAGAGGTAGAGATCGGTTATTCCGAGGGGAAGATTTCCGATGATATGTTCGAACTGTTCGATGCCCATGATTCCCCGGGAACGCCGGAGGTCGCCCGAACCGGCGGCGCAGTGCGGGCACCGGAGATTGCAGAGATTGGTCGGCTCGATAAAGCAGCTTACCGGCGCGCCGAATGACCGATCGGAACGGGCGAGGAATCCCGCGCAGGCATTGAGATAACCGGCCGCTCTTCTTACCCGATTCCTACCATTCCGAGGTTTCATCTTCCAGTCCCAGGTGTTTCCTGAGCAGGGGAACCACAAAAACACCCTCCAGGGGTTTGAGGGTTTTCATCTCGCGGACAAAAAGAGAAAGCGTGCCTGGGGGGTCCAAGGTTTTGTCGATAAAGAAAACCCGCTTCCCTTTCACCATGCAAAGACCGGAAGGCACGTCGACAGCATACCGTATCTCAATGCCGAGCCGCTCCGCCAGTTTTACGAATTCACGGATACAGACGGCTTCATCCATTTCATAGCTTCCACTGCATCATATAGGTCAGATAAAAATCATACACGAATCCGAGCGTAGCCTTGTCTATCGTATTATCCCGGTAAGAATACGTTCTCACATTCAAATCCAGCCCGAACTGCTTATATATTTTGAAGGTCAATTGATTGGTATTGATATGGCTGAACCGGTAATGGTACTGCGGGGTCGGATCCCAGAAAACATCGGTTGTGGAAGTAAACACCGCCGGATCGGTCAAAAATGACTTGGGGGCAAAGGTTTTTTTAAATTTGAAGGAAGTTTTGGTACCCAGGGTGTTCAGGTTGGTGAAATAATTGCGGGATGCGTTCAGCTCGACTGAGGCGGATTCCAGCCATATTTTGGGATACTGACGCTGCAGTCCGGTGCTGATATCCATTCTTATGGGATGTTTGCCCTTCCCGGAGTAGAGTATGGAATAGGCGGTAACCTTGGCGATCGGCTGCGATGAAAAGAACGATATATTGTAGAGATAGGTGTTCTTTAGCATCAGATAATCATCTGTTTTTGTATAGATGGTGGTTTTATCCGGTGGTTTATATCCCTGCCTCTTGTAACGCATATCGACCTGGACAGTTAATATATGACGATCCTTTTTAAGGTTGAACAGATTGTTCTCTGAAGCAAACCGTACATAGCCGAAAAACTGCTCCTTCAAGTCTTTGAATTGTTGTGTGGTGATGGCGCTTCCATATTTAGGCTTGTTTACATCCACATCGACCCTGTTGAAATTGGAACCAACGGTCAGATTCAAATTGAGCGTCCAAATCTTCTGTTTCGCAGCGCGGCGCAGCCGCTCATCCTTGTCGACAATATAGCGCTCCACCGCTGCAAGCATGTTTACATTGGTGAATCGTTCATCGGTACCGGCTTTAAAGCGGCTGTACCCGTTCCCGCCGGAGCGGAGATGGGTGGTGGTAAGAACCTTATAGATACTGTCGTCTATAACCGGGATGGAATCCACCCTGCCATCGGCGGTCATTCCGGAAATAAGCAGCCGGAGACTGGGGTCTGACTGGCTTATACTCATCTTTCCGATGGATTTCAGATCCGAGCCTTTCAAGTCATAGAGCGCCAGTTTCTCAAAAGGCCTGATGACGCTGCGGACATTGAAAATTGTCAGGCTGTCTTTAAGCGGATAGTAGAACAGGCTCTGCCGTTCCAGGAGCACCACATCCGCCTTGTACATATCTTTTAGAATGGATGTCACAGCCCCGCCGGTGCGGGTAATCGCTGTTTCTTCAGTATCCTTCTGCTTCAGCTCGTTGATGGTACGGTTCATTGAATCGAGAATTTCCTTGTCCGGGGGATACGCGTCCCCGAGTGTGAGGCTCATGAATTCCTTCGATTCGACGCCGCCCTGGTCTTTCACACTGAATATGCCGAGCTGATTCCCGGATTCCGGGCCGATAAATACCGGTTTCCCGAAAAAGAAAGCGGTTGTGGAAGTTCCTTTCGGATCGGAAAATCCTCCCGCCTGGTTATTGGTGATGAAAATATTCACAAAAGGATATTTTACCGCCATGTTCACGATACTCGTACGGTCCATCCGGCCCGCCACAATGACAATATCAGGGTTTTCGCGCGCCATGCTCACCGTGAGATTGTTCAGCGCTTCATCGTAGGAGACGATATCGATTCCTGCGACATTCTCATCTTTCGAATTACGGATGATGTTGGTATCGGACAGGGCCACGATACAAATCTTCTGGCCGGCCACATACCACATCGCATAGGGATCGACCATCGGACGGCGGGTTTTCTCGTCAACCACATTGGCGGAAATAAAACGGGGAAAGGAATCGCTCTCAGCCATTTTCCGGAGCGCCTCGACACCAAACATGAATTCGGGGGCTGCAGGAATAATGTAATCCAGTCCGGCCTGACGGGCAGCTTCCAAAAACTGGGCGCCGTTATCCTGTTTAACAATCAGAGTTGGTCCGAGGAGGGCGCCGAAACTGATGGCAAGAGAGCGGAAATCCTTGATCTGTTTGAAAGCGGCGGCCTGTTTGGCCAGAAGCTCATGGGAGCCTTCCGTTTTCCATCCGAACAGGATTGAATAACGATTGGTTGCATTCTGGGCAAATGCAGAATTACTGTACCCTGAAACGAGAAATCCCAGCAAAAGGAAGGAGATAAAGGATGAAAGATGAAGGATGAAAATCGTCTTTTTCTTTGGGCTTTGGGCTTTGGGCTTTGAGCTGTCTATTTTCATTAAACCTCCGGGCCGGTGGATTCATGGATGAATATAGGTTTTTGCCGCCCGGAAATCAAGAAAAGGATTGTCTGAACCATGATTCGCATGATTTCAAGCTTTTCACTCATTATGCAGGGCATCTGCCGGATTGGCGCGCGCCGCTTTGACTGTCTGGAAGCTGATGGTGAAGAGAAAGACAGCCAGCGCCATACCTCCTCCGGCTATAAATGTCAAAGGATTCATGCCGGTATGATAGGCAAAGGCGCCGAGCCAGGAGCGCATGATGAAATAAGCCGCCGGCCAGGCGATTACCTCCGCGACGATCACCAATCTGACCGAATCCTTCGTGAGGAGAAGGATTATGTTTTTATACGAGGCCCCGAGTACTTTGCGGATTCCGATTTCCCGTGTGCGCTGCCCGGTGGTGAACCAGGTGAGCCCGAACAATCCGATACAGGCGATGAATACGGAGAGCATGGCAAAATAACCGAGTATCCGGCCGACCCTTTCATCAGTGCGGTAGAGACTGTTAAAGCTCTCGTCGAGAAAAGAGTATTCGAAAGGACCGCCTGGAAAGATTTTTTGCCAGGACTCTCTCATGAAGTCCAGTGTGGCGGGGAGCGCATCCGGAAGAATGCGAACGCAAAGATACTGGTACCGGTTCGGCGCCATGAACAGTACGAGCGGCTCGATGGTTTCATGCAGCGAGAGAAAATTAAAATCCCGCATTATGCCGATGACCGAGCCGCTCCTCGGAATCCCCTGGGAAAGCTCCCGCCCTATAGATCCAGTATCCCATCCCAGCTTCCGTGCGGCGGCCTCATTGATGAGAAAAGCCCGCTCACGGTCCGATAGACTGTCAGGGGCAAAATTCCTTCCCGCCAGAAGGGTGATACCGAACGTGTCAATAAAGTCATAATCCGCCATGATGCCGTACATCGCTACCAGCCGGTCCGGGGGCGAACCTTCAGCTTTGAACTCATACCTTGAAATATCCCGGTCCCCCGGGGCATTCGAGGATGCGGCGGCTTGAATTACATGGGGATTTTTCAGAAGCTCAGTTTTAAATACTTCGCATTTCTGCCGGGCATCCCGGCTCCTGAGGGGGATAACCACTATGTGTTCCTTCTGAAAACCGAGATCCTTGTGTTTGATGTAGCTCATCTGCTCCCGGATTATTCCTGCGCTAATGATGAGCACAGTGCACAGGGTAAACTGCATGACAACAAACAACTCCCGCAAAAGAGCGCCCGATCTCCGGTCAGCAAATACCCCTTTAAAAACCTGAGCCGGAGTGAACCGTGAAAGGAATATTGCCGGATATATCCCCGAAATCAGCCCGACCAGAAGAGCAGCAACAAGAAGAATTCCCAGGAAGAAAAAATTATGGTAGTAAAGAATACTCATGTCCTTTCCGGTAAGGGTATTGAATACAGGCAGGACAAGCTCCTCAAAAGACAATGCGAACACCAGAGCGATGAAAGTAATAATAACCGACTCCCCCACGAACTGCAGCACAAGCTGGCTTCGTCCGGCCCCCAGCACCTTGCGGACAGCCACTTCGCGGGAACGGTCGAGCGAGCGGGCGGTGGAAAGATTCATAAAGTTGATACAGGCGATAAGCAGAATAAAAAAAGCAATGGCGGAAAACGCATAGATCGAGGTGATGTCGCTGTTGGCCTCTATTTCGCTCTCCAGGCGGGAATGGAGATGGATGGAGGTGAGGGGCTGGAGGAAGAAGCGCATCCTTGAAATATCCTCCACATCAAGGTATTTTCGAAGGAGCGCGGGGAATTTTCGTTCCAGCTCCCCGGGGTTATTGTAATTCCCCGGAAGGAGAAGGTAGGTATAAAAACCTGCTCTCTGCCAGTCAAGGAAAATATGCCCCTGGGTTTCAGCAAGGCTTGAAAGCGATGCGAGAAAATCGAAACGGAAATGCGAATTGCGGGGAACATTCTTGACGATCCCCGTGATCCGGTACTCATGCTCTCCCCCGATGTTCACGGTGAGCGTTTTGCCGAGAGGATTCTCTTTCCCGAAATACCTTGAGGCTGCTTCTTCTGTGATAACCAGGGAAAAAGGCTGCACCAGAGCATGCTCAGGGCTGCCCTGAATCAGGGGAAAAGTAAAAACCGTGAAAACGGCAGGATCGCAGAAAAAGAACCGTTCCTCGTGAAAACTGCCGCCCGGCCCGCTCACCACGGCGCTTTCATGATAGAACCGGACTGCTTCGATCAATCCGCGGAACTCACCGTTAATTGCGGAGGCCAGCGGTCCCGGAGTAACCGCTACCTGAACCGACTTCCCCGTGGTATGGTATTCACAGGCGACCCGGAAAATCTCACGGGCGTTTGCGTGATATCTGTCGTAGCTGAGCTCATCGCAGACATACAGAAAAATAAGGGAACAGCAGGCAATTCCCACCGCCAGCCCGGAAATGGTAATGAAGGAAAAGATTTTATACCGGGACAGACTGCGGAGGGTGATTTTCAGGTAATTCCTAACCATACTGTTTTCCCCGGATATTTTCCGAAACAATATGCCCGTCGAAGAGATGAATACGCCTTCGCCCGTAAATGGCGTATTCCGGGGAGTGGGTGACCATGACGATGGTGACGCCTTCCGCATTCAGTTCGCCGAGCAGTTTCATCACCTCATCGCCGTGCCGGGAGTCAAGGTTGCCGGTAGGCTCATCGGCAAGAATCAGCCGCGGATGGGTGACCACTGCCCTGGCAACCGCCACACGCTGCTGCTGGCCGCCGGAAAGCTGGCGGGGAAAATCATTTTGACGCGAGTTGATTTCCAGCCGGTCGAGAACTTCCTGCACCCGTTTTTTCCGTTTGATAGGAGGCATGCCGAGATAAAGGAGGGGGAGCTCGGCATTTTCATACACAGTCAGCTCTTCGATGAGATTGAAGTTCTGGAATACAAATCCGATGTTCTTTTTCCGCAGGGAGGCGCGCTCACGTTCGATAAGCTGCGACACTTCGGTTCCGAGGAAATAATATTCGCCTCCGGTGGGGGTGTCGATCAGGCCAAGCACATTGAGCAGGGTTGATTTCCCGCAGCCGGATGGTCCCATGACCGCAACAAATTCACCCTCCTGCACCGCCAGATTCACCGTGCTGAGGGCGACGGTTTTCACCTCTCCGGCAGTATATGTTTTCGTGAGATTGTTGGTTCGGATCATAAACCCTCACCCCCTGCCCCCTCTCCCGCAAACGTCTTCGCGGTTTCAACAAAAGCCCGTATGTTTTCGAGAGGAACTTCCGGCTCGAGAACATGGGTCGGCGAAAGAATAAGAGCGCCGTCATATCCAAGATCACGCGCCCGTTCCCGAACCACACGGGATACTTCCTCCGGGTTTCCGAAGGGCATAGTGGTCTGGGTCCCGATGGTCCCGTCCAGAACAAGGCGGTCGCCGTATTCTCTTTTCACCGTTTTGAGGTCGAGACATTCAGGTTGAACCGGATTGAGGATGGTCACTCCGATATCGATTAGTTCGGGAATGATGGCTTCGATGTTCCCGTCGCTGTGATACCAGATTTGCATGTCCGGTTTAATGCTTCTCGCCAGAGAGAAAACCTCCGCCCACCGTGGTTTCATGAATCTTCGCCAGAGCTCCGGTGAAAACATCATGGTTTTCTGGTTCGCCACATCATCCCCGGTCTTGATCCAGTCCACCTCGGCATGAGCCGCGGCTCGCGCCATTTCCAGATTCCTTTCTTTCACCCTGTCCAGAATGTAGTCGCACCATTCGGGGCGGTCGATCATATCCATGAGAAACTGTTCATACCCCCTGATCTGCCAGGAATCCTCATACATGTGCCCAATCCAGCATCCGGCGACTTTTCCGAGCGCATGGGCTTTATTCACCTCTCCGGCAAAATTGCGCGAGGAGAATCCCCTGATACCAGGATATGGAAAGGTTTCAATATCCACAAACCGCTGAACATGCCGAAGTGGACTGATATAGCTCGTAAAATGGTACATGCTGCCGGGAATCTCAAGAACACCCAGGGGATTGATGAATGCATTTTCCGCTCCATGCATTTCCTCGAAATACACGGAAAAATCCGGAGGCTCATATCCATCCGGCGGCAGCATCTCAGGCATGACCGGATTGTACATACCGAAAAAGTCCCGTATATCCCCGCAGCCGATGCCGTATTCCTCTCTTATCCGCTTTTCAAGATGGGGAGTAAAACCAGCATAAAAGAGGAAGCCCTGATGGGCGCGGTGATCAACAGTTGCGTGGAAACATTCAAGCTGATTCAACATGCAGGCAAACCGTTTATATTCAATGTGATCAATTTTTATGAAAGGAAATGGGTTCAGATCCTGAAACGAGTTCAGGATGACGCGCACCTATGTCATGCCGAACTCGTTTCGGCATCTAATCCATCAGATACCCGTTCACCGCTTCGGCGACTTCCCTTCCCTGGTGCATGGCCTGAACCACCGAAGAACCGCCCAGAACGCAGTCACCGGCGGCAAAAATTCCTTCCGACGAAGTCATGTAATTGTCGTTGATTTTGAGGTTCATCTTCTCGTCGGTAACGAGGGATAGATTCTGGATGAGGGGCCCCTGCTCCATGTGGACAAAGCCCATCGCAAGGATTACCATATCGGCAGGAATCTCGAATTCGGCGCCGGGAATTTCATGATTATTCCCGTTTCTTAGGGGTTCAGCATGCTGAACCCCTACATGGGTTAAAATGACCGAACTCACCCGCCCTTTTTTCCCCAGGAATTTTTTAACCTTGACGCCCCAAAGCCGGTTGCACCCTTCATCGTGGGAACCGGTAGTTTCCGGAATACCGGAAAAGAGAGGCCATGTATGTTGCAGGGGTTCAGCATGCTGAATCCCTGCGATACCTCCGTTTTCGGGAGGCGCGGACTCGATTTCCGCCTGGGTTATTCCCAAAGCGCCCTGACGGCGGCTGACTCCGATACAGTAGGCGCCGGTGTCTCCCCCGCCGATAATAACCACCTCCCTGCCCTCCGCAGTGATATTTTTTGCCGGAGGAATAGTGTCGCCGGATAGACGCCGGTTCTGGCAGGCCAGAAAATCATATGCAAAATAAATACCGTCGAGCTTGCGGCCCGGAACCTGCAAATCATAGGGTATCCGCGATCCGGTTATAATCACCACGGAGTCGAAGGTGCGTTTAAGATACCCGATGGAAAGATCAACTCCTACATCGACCCCTGTCTCGAAGATAACCCCTTCCCTGCGCATCTGGTCGATGCGGCGGTCGAGAACCCATTTTTCCAGCATGAACTCAGGAATGCCGTACCGGAGGATGCCTCCGATGCGGCGGTCGCGATCGAAAACAGTCACACTGTGGCCGTATCGCGCCATCTGCTGGGCGGCGGTAAGACCGGCCGGGCCGGAGCCGATTATGGCGATCTTTTCCCCGGTTTTGTTCAAAGCAGGCAGGGGTTCTATCCAACCTTCACGCCAGCCGCGTTCCGCAATCTGAAGCTCGATGTGCTTTATGGTCACCGGCGAGCCGTTGATTGACAACGTGCAGGACGGTTCGCAGGGCGCAGGGCACACCCTCCCGGTTATCTCCGGAAAGTTGTCGGTGGAATGGAGCAGCTCAAGGGCCATCCGCCAGTTGTTGCCGCACACCATGCTTATCCAATCGGGGATGCGGTTTCTCAGGGGACAGCCATACATCTCGCAGAAAGGAACTCCGCAATCCATACATCGCAGGGCCTGGTGTTCAAGACGGCCGGGTGGAAGCATCTGTTCCACCTCATGCCAATCGCGGATTCGCTCCTCGACAGGACGGCGGGGCGGATTCTCCCGGGGATATACAATAAAGCTGAAAGGATCAGGCATTGTATACCTCCTCGGTCGCCGCCGGGGTCTCGGTTTCGGAGCGTTCGGACAGCCGCATCCTTTCCAGGGAAAGACGGTAATCGATAGGCATCACCTTTATGAACATCGGGAGGTCGGCTTCCCAGTTCTCCAGTATCTGGCCGGCCCTTTTGCTGTCGGTCAAAAGGAAGTGGTTTTCCAGAAGGGTATAGAGCCGCGATTTATCCTCCTCCGTCCAGACGCTCTCAAGGTCCACCATGTCCAGGTTGCACCGTGATTCAAACATCTCCGATTCATTATACACATAGGCAATGCCTCCGCTCATCCCGGCGGCGAAATTGTTCCCCACAGTTCCCAGAATAACCACCACTCCGCCTGTCATGTATTCGCAGCCGTGATCGCCCACTCCCTCCACCACCGCGGAGGCTCCGCTGTTCCGCACCGCGAAACGCTCACCGACGATTCCGTATATGTATACTTCGCCGCCGGTTGCGCCATAAAGGGCGGTGTTCCCTGCAATAATATTATCCCAGGGCTTGAAACCGGCATAGGTTGAAGGAGCCAGGATAATTCTTCCCCCGGACATTCCCTTGCCGAGATAATCATTGGCGCTCCCCTCGACACGGATGGTTACGCCGGGAGCAAGGAATGCGCCGAGACTCTGCCCGGCGGTGCCTTTGAAGAAGAAGCGGATGGTGTCCGGCGGCAGGCCTCTGGCCCCGTACCGCCGCACAATCTTCCCGCTTAAGGCTGATGCGACAGAACGGTTGATATTGTAAATCGGCATGGCAATATGCACCGGCTCTCCCGTATCGAGAGCGGGCTGCGCCATACGCAGCAGGGTTTCGTCAAACGGAGAGTCCGGGTGAATATCGCGTTTGCGGGTGCACCGGAGCGGAACCGCACCGCCGTTACCCGGAGATGCGAGAATCGCGCTGAAATCGAGTGAATGCGCCTTGCGATGCCCGTTGGAGGTGGGGTTCGTCCGGAGCATCTCCACATGGCCGATCATCTCGTCGAGCGAACGGAATCCCAACTCCGCCATATATTCACGGAGATTCATGGCTATGAAGCGCATCAGGCGTTCCACATATTCCGGCTTTCCGTGAAAATTGGCTGCCAGTCTGGGGTCCTGAGTGGCGATTCCCACCGAGCAGGAATTGAGATGGCATTTCCGGAGCATCACGCACCCGATGGCAACGAGGATGATGGTGCCGAATGCGAACTCGTCCGCGCCGAGGAGCGCCGCAACCGCCAGGTCGCGTCCGGTCTTGAGTTGACCGTCCACCTGGACTGCGATCCGGTCTCGGATACGGTTCCTTATGAGCGCCTGCTGGACTTCTGCCAGACCGATTTCCCAGGGGATGCCCACATGCATGATGGAGGTGATCGGCGAAGAGCCGGTCCCCCCATCGTGGCCGCAGATGAGAACCATGTCTGCCTGCGATTTTGCCACTCCGGTCGCGACCGCGCCGACCCCGGCTTCGGCCACCAGTTTCACCGAAATCCGCGCTTTCGGATTGACCGCACGAAGATCATGGATTAGCTGGGTCAGGTCCTCGATGGAATAGATATCATGGTGCGGCGGAGGAGAGATCAGAGTGACTCCCGGAGTAGTGTGACGTACACGGGCGATCTCCCCGCTCACCTTGTTTCCGGGAAGCTGGCCTCCTTCTCCGGGTTTGGCGCCCTGGGCGATCTTTATCTGAAGTTCATCGGCATTTACGATGTATTCCGTAGTGACGCCGAATCGGCCGGAAGCGATCTGTTTCACCGCCGAGCGCCGGCTCGATCCGTCGGGGAGCGCCTTGTACCGTGCAGGATCTTCCCCGCCCTCGCCGGTATTGGAGCGGCAGCCCAGTCGGTTCATGGCGACAGCTATGGTTTCATGAGCAACCCGGCTGAGAGCGCCGAATGACATGGCCGAGGCGGAAAATCTCGGAAGGATTTTTTCCACGGGTTCGACATCTTCGAGCGGTATCGGGCTTTCGTTACGGAAGTCGAGGAGGCTTCGCAGGGTTACCGGTTCATCCGCCTGGTTGTCGATCATCCGGGCATATTCCTTGAAAGCAAGGTAATCATCGTCACGGACGGCTTGCTGGAGTTTGCAGATGGCATCTGGCGAAAGAAGGTGTTTCTCGCCGCCGTAGCGGTTATGGTATTCTCCCCCCACATCCAGAAGAGGCGAAGGTTTGCCGGACTCCGGATAGGCTTTCCGGTGACGGAGCATGGTTTCGGCGGCGATCTCCTCAAGACCGATCCCTCCGACCCGCGAGCAGGTTCCGGTGAAATAGGAGTCGACCAGCTCGCGGTCCAGGCCGATCGCCTCGAACATCTGGGCGCCGAAATAGCTGCGGACGGTGGAAATGCCCATCCGGCTCATTGTTTTCAGTATCCCCTTCTTGATAGCGGTGATATAGGAATCGGCCGCCTCATCGGGGGTTACGGATTTCTCGTACATGGTCTCCGCCAGGTCACGCACGGTGGAGTAGGCAACTTTGGGGCAGACAGCATTGGCACCGTAGCCGATAAGAATGGCGAAATGCATGGGCTGGCGCGCCTCTCCCGTTTCCACGATGAGCCCGGCGGAAGTACGGAGGCCTTTCCGGATCAGGTAATGGTGCAATCCGGAGGTGGCGAGAAGCGAGGGGATCGGCGCCATGTCCTCGTCCATGTTTCGGTCGGTCAGAACGATAAAGGTCGCGCCCTCCGAAATGAATACCTCAGCTTTTTGAAATACCTCCTCGATAGCCGCTTTCAAAGCCTCGCCATCGCCTTCAGCGGGGAAAAGGATATCTATTTCACGGGCGATGATGTCCGGATGGTTCGCTGTCTTGATGCGTTCGAGGTCTTCCGGGGTAAGAATCGGATGATGCAGTTTCAAAATTCTGAAATGCTCGGGGGTTTCCTCGAGAAGATTTCTCTTCCTTCCGGCGAAACTCATCAGAGACATGACCAGTTCTTCCCTTAGCGGGTCGATGGGAGGGCTGGTCACCTGGGCGAATAGCTGCTTAAAATACGAAAAAAGGAGACGCGGGCGGTTTGAGAGAACGGCGAGCGGCGTATCGTCCCCCATTGCCCCGATGGCTTCCTGGCCATACACCAGGGGGATGCCGACCATTTTCAATTCTTCGGCGGTATATCCGAATGCATGGTGCTTCCGGAGAAGCGCTTCCGGATCTTCAGGCGGAAATTTGGCAGGCGCCAGGAGTCCGCGAAGCTCGATCCGGTTGTCTTTCACCCAGTGGCGGTAGGGTTTTTGCCGGCAGATCTTGGATTTAATTATGTTATCAGGAACGACGCGGTTCTGCTCCAGGTCGACCAGGAACATTTTCCCGGGCTGCAAACGACCGTACGAGCGTATCTGATCCCCGGGGAAATCGAGCACACCTGTTTCGGAGGCAAGAATAACAATGCCGTCGCGGGTGATGGTATAGCGCGCAGAACGGAGACCGTTGCGATCCAGTGTGGCCCCCACATAGCGGCCGTCTGTGAATACCATAACCGCGGGACCGTCCCAGGGCTCCATGATTGCGGAATGATACTCGTAGAAAGCCCGACGGTCATCCCCCATGTAAAACTTGCCGCCCCAGGCCTCGGGGATCATCATCATGATGGCGTGCGGGAGAGAGCGCCCGCCGTGACAGAGCATCTCGAGCACATTGTCGAACGCCGAGGAATCGCTGCCTCCCTCGACCACGACCGGTTTGATTTTTTCTATGTCCGGTCCGAAGATGTCCGATTTCAGGATCGGTTCACGGATACGCATCTGGTTGACATTTCCGCTCAAGGAATTGAGCTGGCCGTTATGGGCGATCAGTCTCAGAGGCTGCGCCAGATTCCAGGTAGGGAGGTTATTGGTGCTGTAACGCTGGTGCACGATGGCAAAAGAGCTGGAAAAATCCTTGTTCTGAAGATCGGGAAAGAAGACCTGAAGCTGGCTTCCGGTGAGAAGTCCCTTATACACCACGGTTTTCCCGGAAAGGCTGGCAATATAAAACTGGCTCGGATCGCAGTCGTTCCACGAAGAAATCTCTTTCTCCAGCCGCCTCCGAATAATGTACAGCCGCCGCTCGAAGGAGTTGAAATCATCATCGGCGGGTCTGAGAAATACCTGGCAAAACTGCGGCTTGGTCGAGCGGGCGGTTTCGCTAAGGCAGCTCCATTCAACCGGAACCTTCCGCCACCCCAGAATCTCGCATTTTTCGCTTAGCGATATACGGTCAAACTCCCGCACACATCGCTCCGCGAGAATTTCATCCGAAGGGAGAAAAACCATGCCGACCGCATAATATCCCTTATCGGGAAGAAACACTCCGATATTCTGGCATTCACTCCTGAAAAAATCATCCGGTATCTGCATGAGAAGGCCGGCCCCGTCGCCGCTAACCGCGGTGTCATATCCGAGCGGCCCCCGGTGCTCCAGGTTGATAAGCACCTGCACCGCGTTTTCTACGATGACATGCGAAGGCCGGGCATCCATGCGGGCCACGAAACCGACCCCGCAGTTGTCATGATCGAACGCCGGATCATAAAGTCCTTCAGCAAGGGGAAAACCGGCTGCATTACAGTTTTTATTCATTGACTAATAACCTTTTCTGGCGTATTGCCCCCCCTGTATCCCCCCTATTAAGGGGGGAAAGAGCCCAATTCTGATTCACTTTACCCGCAGAAACATCCTGTCCTGTCTCAGCTTGCGTTTGAACTCTTTCAAGGGCACGCCGGGATCGAGGCTCCAGGCGACTATCCACGCTTTGCCAATCAGGTTCTTTTTCGGAAGGAAACCCCATACCCGTGAATCGCCGGAAAAATCACGGTTGTCACCCAGGACGAAAATGGTGGAATCCGGCACTGTCACCCGGTCCAGGAAATCCCTCTCGCTCGTGTTCCTGGGGAAAATCGAAGGATCAGTATTTTTTCACTTGGGCGGAAGCGGTATCTCAACGCCATCCACGAAAAGCTCTTTCGCTCGTATCTGGACAGTCTGTCCTCCTACAGCGACGCATCGTTTTACCATAGTCTCGTTTGGATTCCTGGGATTCCTGAAAAACAGGATATCGCCCCTTACAGGCTCGCGGCCGCGGAAAATCACATAGTCGCTGAACGGAAACTTAATACCATACCAATATTCCAGAACCACTAGCCTGTCTCCTGTGAGGAGTGTATCTTCCATGGAACCGGAAGTTACACGAAAGAAACCGACTACCGAAGCCCCCAGAAACAGCACGGAAAATACTATCAAGATGTATTTGATCATGGCCTGCCCCGCGACCAAGAATTAAAGGGATCATTTCGAACAAAATACATTATTTTATGAAATTACTATACTAATTTTTTTCCACAGTACTATTCCCGGAATTGACGGGGATTCCCCCGGTTTTAGCTCTCCTTTCCGCAATATCCTTCGTCCTCTTATACTGAAATATATGCAGAAAATGAGCAGACGTCAACTGTTATCTCTATATATTACAAGTATTTATGCATTTTTCAGGAAAGCCTCATTTATTACAGTTTTCGATACGTCAACAAGCCAATTATTCAGGCTTTTTCCGGATTTACTTGCTTCAATACATAACTTATGATGTAATTCGGACGGGATCCGTAAAACAAACTTGCCGGAAAATGGTTTTTCAGGCTTTTCGCCGCGTTCACAGCAGGATGAGAGATAATCATCGATGGATTCTCGGAAAGCAGCCTCTATCTCATAAACCGTGGTACCGTGGAAAGTGATTACATCTTTCGTATCAAGTTCGCCGTGGAATACTTTCGCTTCATCATCATATTCAACACGCCCGGTATAGCCTTTATATTTAAAACGACTTTTGAAAAAGGCTCTGTTGAGAAGATACAAACAGAAACCGGGATGGCAACTCTTTTTGCATGTTATTTATATTCAGAAGGTTTTTATCTGATTGAAAATTAAGTCATTGTAGTAAATGCTTCCGGTTGTTGCTTTAATCATATTTCTTTGGCCGGGGTTTGAAAGGGATGACATTATCTCGTCTCCCTTCAGGTTCGTCACCTTCATCTTCCTCATCGAACTCATCGGGAAAAGGTTCAACATGGCGAATCCCTGCAGCCTCATCTCTATCGTCTTCCTCATTGAATCCCATAGATAGTTCTTCTCGCGGTTCCTGCGCCTCCCATTCCCTGAGCTTCTTCCTGGCCCGGAAGCGCTTGATGACATAAACCACCAGGAACAGCACCCCAATGAGCACCCAGGTTCCCGGAACCAGAGTAAGGAGAGTCTTGGGGCCGTAATTCTCCCGGAGATATTTCAGGTACTCCTTTTCGAACTCGCTGGGCCAGAAACCGGTTGCGTCACGGAGCGCCTGGGGAAATTCCCGGCCTCGGCTCATACCATCAAGGATTGCGGGGAGTACCCTGGGTCCGAAAATGGAAATCAGCCGCTGCACCGCGATCATGGACTGATCATAGGCGAGGCCGGCGTCCAGGCTCCCGGCGGTGAATACATTCTGGATGTCCTCAAAAGTGAGCAGGTTCCCCCGCGAGACCTTCCAGACCATGTACATTTCGTTCTTTATACCCCACTCGCCGGAATAAATCTGCGCGCAGCCCTCATGGAACCACCGCGGTACAAAGCCGTCCCCGGCGCTCTCCTCGATGATGACATGCACAAGCTCATGGGCCAGAATGCGCTCGATCTCTATCTTGTGCCCGGCAAGGGGGGAAACCACGATCCTTCGCCCGGTCAGCGCAACCGCGGCGCTCCAGTCCGGCAGCCTACCCTCGGTTAGAGCGTTGAACTGCGCCTGTCTGGCGGTCAGTGTAATTGCCACCTTTCCTCCCGGAGCATGCCCCAGCACCTGGGTTATGCGCGCCAGGTTCCGTTCACCCGCATCCGCCACATTCCGGGCGTACCTTTCGCTCAAGCCGTCATAGGTGACGGTGAAATGGGGAGTAGTGATGGTTTCCGAGAAAGATACAGAAGGGAGATGCAGACAGATAATGGCGGAGAAGAGGAGTAAGAAGCGTATCATAAAATTTTCCGGGGCGACAATCAACGTATTCAACGCCTTAACATAATAAAATTGCCCGGAAATTTCAAATCATACATTTTAAACTCACCCCCTTGATCCCCCTCTCTTACAAGTAACAGAGGGGGAAACCCCTGTTTACTTTATAAGTAAATTGAGATAATGGAACTTACGGATTAAGTTGAAGAGCTCTTGGTTTTTTTTCACCATATCTCTTTCCCCACTGGTGGCCCAAAATCAATTTCTGGATGAAGGTTTTCCGGAGTGACTCCATCAAGCATGTCCTTAAGAGTCTTTTTCTTTTGGATGGGAGTCAAAACAAGACTGTTTCCTTCGACACTGATAAGAACCTCTGTGTTTTCTTTCAGATTCAACTGCTCGGAAGTGGTCTTTCGAATTCTAATTCCCAGGCTGTTACCCCATTTCTGGATTTTTAAATGAAATATCATACCACCCTCCTATAATATGCATTGTATATACTATTTCAAGGAATCTTTGCAAGTTTTTTTCAGAATAATTTCTCATAAAAAGTGGTACAGGTTGTCCTATGAAGCCGAGTTGTCTCGGCTATATCTCGACAATATAAGGAAAATATTTAATCTTATTCATCCCCGACGCAAACATCATTGAATTCGATATTTAAGAATTTCAATCAAAAACACCAGTATATTGGCATCTACAAAAACCTCTTTCATCATCATATTGTTTGTGAGTGCATTCTTTGCATGGGATTGGCATCTTTTCCAATGCTTCTTCAATTGTAAAAACTTTCCCATTTAATTTTTGACATGCTTCACAAGAATTTGTACCCATGGTATTTATTTTTACTTTTTTTGTTATTCCACTTTGTTTTTCATGTAATAAATACATTTCCGCTGCACTCTTTAGCAAATGGAAACAATCTCTTCTTTCTCTATTACAGAATAATGCCATTTGATAATATATTATATATAATTCTCCCAATTCATTATTTTTAATTTTTTTCATAATAAGTTCATTAAATAATGACCATATAACATCTCTATCATTTGCTTCCGATGTTAATTTTATAGTAAGTTCTTTCTTGCGTTTATCATATTCTTTTTCTGTTATTCCATAATTACCCAATAGTTGCATTATACTTTTTCTATAATTTATCTTATCCCATTCCATTTCAATTTTCTTAGCATCATTTTCAGTTACTAATACCTTCTTTTTGTTTGTTGGCAATGTTCTCACATAAATAAAATTGTTACAGAAAGGACATTTCTTCTTTCGTGTAGGCTTTTGTTCAAGAATATTTTTGCAATATGGACAAATTGACTTCAAATCAGTTTCATTTTCACTTATCTGATTTGAGAATATCTTTTTAAAAAAATTTGTCATAGTTGCTCTCCTTTGGGTTGTTTGAAGACATGTATTTTTCATTTCTTTGGTTGAGGGTAGATAAAATTGCTTTATAATTATAAATTTATAAACAATATTTGTCAATGGTTTTTATATATAATCAAAAGAGGCCCGCCCACCTCCAAGCGAGCCTTTCTTTTATCCGCGTCAATCCGCGAAATCCGCGGCTAATCTTTTTCCCCCTCATACATCCAGAATCTTCCCCGGATTCATGATGTTGTTGGGATCGACCGCGCGCTTGATCTTGCGCATGAACTCAAGCTCTGCGTCGGTGTTGACAATGTGCATGTATTTCTTGCGCTTGTGGCCGATTCCGTGCTCGCCGGAGATGGTGCCGCCGAGCTTTTTGGCGGCGATGTAGAGCTCTTCGAGCGCGGGCGGAATGATGCCGTACCACTGCTCCATGGTGTGCGACGGATTCTTGATGAGGGTAGCGTGCAGGTTGCCGTCGCCGGCGTGTCCGTAGCAGGGTATCTGGATGTCGTACTTTTTGGAGATGCGGGCGATTTCCGGCATCAGGTCGGGAATCTGCGCTGTGGGAACCACGATGTCCTCGAGGCTCTGATGCGGGCTGACCACTTTGAACGCCTCGGCGATATTGCGCCGGACGCTCCAGAGACGCTCCTGGGTGGTGTAGTTGTCGGCCACATAGACTTCCTGGGCGCCGTTGTCCATACAGAGGTTGCCGATGGTGTCGTATTCGCCCTCGACCACCTGCTCGTTGGTGCCATCCACCTCGATGAGGAGCATCGCCCCCGCCTGCTGGTAGGGAATCTTCTCGTTGAGGTAGTTGCAGGAGGTGTGCACCGAAAGTTGGTCCATGAATTCGATTGCGGTCGGGATTATGCCGCCCTGGGTCATGATTTTGGGAACCACGCTGATTGCAGTCTGCACATCAGGGAACAACGCCAGAAGATCGACTTTGGCCTTGGGAAGCGGGAGGAGCTTGATGATCACCTTGGTAATGATGCCGAGAGTCCCCTCGGAGCCGACCATGAGCATACGGATGTTATAGCCGGAAACATCTTTCATGCGCTTGCCGCCGAACGATACTATCTCGCCTGTGGGAGTGACCATCTCGATTCCCATGATATAGCGCTCGGTGACCCCGTACTTGACCGCTTTGCCGCCGCCAGCGTTCTCGGCAACATTTCCGCCCACATAGCAGGTCTCGAGGCTCATGGGGTATCCGGCGAAGAAAAGGCCGAGGTCCTTGATGCGGTTGTTTATCTCGTTGGTCACCACACCGGGCTCGACCACCACCATCATATTCCGCTCGTCGATTTCAAGGATACGATTCATCCGTTCCATCGAGAGGAGAATTCCTCCGTACAGAGGAACCGCACCGCCGGATAGGCCGGAGCCTGCCCCGCGCGGGGTGACCGGAATCCGCTTTTCGTTGGCCAGGCGCACGATGGCGGCGATTTCTTCAGCAGTGCGGGGCTTGACCACCACCTCAGGCATGTGGGCGTATTCCGCCTCCGCCACCTCGTCGTGGGAATAGGGCTCCATTTTTTCTTCATCGGTGATGACAAACTGCTCCCCGAGAATCAGTCGCAGCCGTTCCAGCACCTCTCTATCCACTTTTCCGTATTGATATTGGCTCATATCACATTCCCTTTTGCGCTTTTCGCTGGTCCAGTTCTTTCATCAGCTCCGGAACCACCTCGAACAGATCGCCCACAATCCCGAAATCGGCGACATGGAAAATCTGGGCGTCCGGATCGTTGTTGATCGCCACGATGGTCTCGGAGGTCTTCATCCCTGCCAGGTGCTGGATGGAACCGGATATTCCGACCGCAATGTAGAGCTTCGGAACCACCGTCTTGCCGCTGAGACCGACCTGCTGGGGATATTCCGCCCAGCCGCGGTCCACCGCATCCCGGCTTGCGCCCACCGCCGCGCCGAGCGTGTGGGCCAGCGCTTGGATCAGTTTGAAATTCTCGCCCTTTTTCATCCCCCGCCCTCCGCTCACCACGCGGTCGGCTTCCTCGATATTGACATCACCGGTCACAATCGGACGGAAACCGAGTCGTTCCTCACGGCCTTGCAGTAGTTCTTCGGGTATTGTTACCTCGACAATTTTCCCCTTACGGCCCGGTGTTCGTTTCGGAATCGGAGTCGATTTCGGGCGGACTGTGGCCATCTGGGGACGGTAATTCGGAGTTTTGATTGTAGCCATGATGTTGCCGCCGATGGCCGGGCGGGTCTGGAGGAGATTGCCGGTATCCGCCTCAATATCCAGCTCCGTGCAGTCGGCGGTCAGACCGGTTTTGATCTTCGCGGCCACATAGGGCATAAGTGTCCGTCCCTGGGTGCTCGCCCCTGCAATGAAGATTTCCGGGTCGTATGTTTTAATGAGATGAACCAGAACCTTGGAATACTGCTCGTTTACATAGTATTTCAAACGGGGCTCCTCGACCAGGTAGACCTTGTCGGCTCCGCGCTCGAAAAGCTCCTGTAAGCCTCCACGGTCAATATCCGCTCCGATGAGCACACACGCCAGCTCTGTCCCGCGCTTGTCCGCCAGGGCGCGGCCCCTGGAAAGCAGTTCAAAAGCCAGCGGCTCCAGGCGCCCTTCGTATTGTTCGGCGAATGTCCACACACCTTTGGCCAAAACCGATCCTCCTCATATTTTATCATTCTCATCATGCGAATCAGTGGTTCAGACAATTTTTCCTTATAAAAAATCCTTCTCTGCGAGAAAATCCGCCAATTGCTCCACCGCTTTCTTCACCCCTGTCTTCTTCATGTCCACAAGAACGCCGTTACGGGTTACCTTGGGCTGCATGATTTTCACCACCCGGGTCGGAGAGCCTTTGAGGCCCAGGTCATCCTCCGCCACAGTCAGGTTGTCCTTGCCCTTGACCGGAATTGCTTTTTTACGGGCGCTTTGCTTCCCACGGAGTGTAGGAAGACGCGGCGAGCTTATTTCATTTACCACAGTGATCAGGCAGGGCAGCGGAAGGCGCACCGTCTCATACCCGCCCTCGATGAGCCGCTCGACCGTCACCGTATTTCCTTCGATGCTGAGGATTTTGCTCACAAAAGTCGCCACCGGAAGGTTCAGCATGGAAGCCATCTCCGGCCCCACCTGGCCCGTGTCACCGTCAGTGGCGCGGACACCTGCCACAATGATATCAAATTCACCGAGATCTTTTACCGCCTGGGAGAGCACATAGGAGGTTGCCCAGGTATCCGAGCCGGCAAACGCCTTATCGGTCAAAAGGACGCCGTCATCGCACCCCATGGAGAGCGCCTCGCGTATGGCTTTCTCCGCCTTCGGCGGCCCCATCGAGAGCACCGAAATATTCCCGCCGAACTGTTCCTTGAGCTGCAGGGCGCATTCTATTGCATAAAGATCGAGCGGGTTTACGATGCTCTCCACTCCTTCACGGATCATCGTGCCCGTTTTCTCATCCATTTTTACATTGCCGGTCTCCGGGACCTGTTTTATCGGAACGATTATTTTCATGAACTTCCCCTGATGGTTAAGGTATGCGTTTATGGGTATTGATTAAAATGAAATATTTCTCTTGGAAAATACAGATTCAGATTCGGCATGACATAGGTTTGTCGCTTATGGGTATTTTTCTATCACAGGGTTTTATGATAGATTTTATAATATATCAGATGGGTAAAAAAAGGACAAGAACGATTTGAAAATCAATCAATTGTCCTGAGTTTTAAGCTCAAATTTACTTTTTAACTGAAAAAAACTTGTTTACAGAATCGAAAAGTATTATTACTCAGTATCGAAAAGATTATTGGTGCAGCTCATCCTTTCATTATTATCCCAGGTATATCGGTTGCCTAAACGTACAATAAATCACTGTTCAATCACAACGGGAGGAAATATGGAAACACGGCGTGAATTCTTGCAGAAAACAGCGGCAGCCGGAATTGCCGGAATCGTTGCATCCAGGGTAGCGCCTGCTTTTGCGAAAGAAAGAGTTGCCAAAAGCGGCATCACTTTGGAAGAGGCCTGGAAAGTGCATAAGAAATGCCTCATCATCGACGGTCACAATGATACCCCGGTCGAACGGGTCGCGCGGAAAGAGAATCCGATGAACTGGATGCAGAAGGATATGTCCTACCATACCGACATCCCCAGGATGAAGGGAAACGGGCAGCAGTACACAGCATTCATGATCGTTGGGAACGGCCTTGTGGCCAATGTCTGGGCCACTACCGAACGGGTTATGGACACGATTGATCTCTACCCGAAAGATATCATGCAGGTGCTTACCTCTGCCGATGCGGTACGCGCCGGAAAGTCGGGAAAAGTAGGCGTCATCCTCTCCATAGAGGGAGCTGCAAAATGGCTCGAAGGGAGAATCGAAACCCTTCATATATTCTATCGTCTTGGGGTGCGTCTTGTGGGCATCACCCACGGGGAAGGCGGGAAAGACCCGAACAACCTCCAGGGTTCCCCAAGTCTTTACCGTCCCTGCACTATGGAAGAACGTGAAGCCGACCGAAAGAACGCGATTGGGCTGACTCCGTTCGGCTTTGAGGTTCTGAAGGCGGAAAATGAGCTGGGTATCGTCACCGATACGGCCCATATCAACGACAAGGCCTTTTATGATGTCATGGAGCATTCCACGAGGCCGCCTATCATGTCCCATACGGCGGTGTTCGCTCTCTGCCAGCACGCGCGGTGCCTTACGGACGACCAGATCAAGGCGCTCGCCGCAAAAGGCGGGGTCATGGGCATCGCCTTCGCCCCCATGTTCATCGACGCCGATCCCGCAAAGGCAACTGTCGACCGCGTGGTGGATCATATCCTGTATGCGGCGGACCTGGTTGGTATCGACACGGTAGGAATCGGCACCGATTATGACGGCCTGGGAAGAACGATTCCGGTAGTTCCCGAAGTTTCGCAGTTGGTGAATCTCACACGCGCCATGATGGCTCGCGGATTGACCGAAGAAGAAATAAAGAAAGTCTGGGGCGGCAATTTCCTGCGGGTATTGCAAAAGACTATCGATAAGCCGAGGAAATGAGAGGAAAAAAAATATAAAAATGTCTGAACCATGATTCACTGGATTAGAGGATTACCATGATGTAAAAATAGATGCCGAAACAAGTTCGGCATGACACGTGTCATCCTGAACTCGTTTCAGGATCTAATTCCAATTATTTTTCAAATTGGCGTAAAACCTCACCCGCCC
>JAUYCD010000055.1 GCA_030692375.1 Candidatus Latescibacter sp.
ACATAGATGGTGATGGAATTGAGCCCGATGATCACGAACGGAAACGCCCATTTCCGGTATCCGCGCACATCGATCACCCAGTAGAAAAATGTGAAAAGGATCATGCTCAACCCGCCGGCGAAAAGCACATAAGAGCTTGTCCAGAGCGGTCTGTTGATGGGAAAAACAAAGTCCCAGAGAAGACTTGATACTATGCACCCCGCTCCGGCCAGAAGAAGGCGGCGGATTTTGACCGATGGTGAAAAATCCGAGCGGATCCAGTGTCCGCAGAGCACCCCGAGGAGCGCAGAAGATATGGCGGGGATGGTGCTGAGAACCCCGTTGGCGTCGCCTCGGTGACCGAGGCCGTAATTTGACAGCTTCCCGGGCAGAATATATTCATCGATGAATGTTGTGAGATTTCCTTCGGGAGTAAGAATCCCGGCGCCATACTCCGGAACGGGAATGAGCGTCATAGCCGCCCAGTAGAACAAAAGCAGAAGAACGGTCCAGACTGCCTGTCCTTTCGGCGAGAAATTCATCACAATGAGCGAGGCGAAAAGGTAGCAGAGGGAGATGCGCTGCAAAACTCCCAAAAGACGCTGGTGGGGCAAATCGAAATTAAAAAGACCGTTGTAGATAAGCCCCAGGGAAAACAGGATGAGAAAGCGTTTCAAGATGTGCAGGTAGAGATCGCGGCGGTCGTCTCCCCTGGCCAGACGTTTGGTTAAGGAGAATGGTATACTGAGCCCGACAATGAACAGGAAGAGAGGGAAGATGAAATCCTCGAAGGTAAATCCGTTCCAGGGGGTATGTATAAACTGACCGGCGAGTCCCCGGGAAAAGGGGGTATCCAGCCAGTTGAAAAGGTTCATGAAAAAGGTTCCCCCGCCGATGATCCAGAACATGTCGAACCCTCGAAGCGCATCGATGGATACGACCCGTCCCGTTGGTTTTTCCTGAGCGTTTGCTGTCACCGCATTCCTCCCTGTATGGAAAACAGGAAATCGGATTCTATACATGACGACATATATTATTGCGTTTCTTTTCAAAATAGATGCCGAAACGGTTTTATCGTTCCCGCGCAGCGGCAACAAGTTCTGCATGACACGTGTCATCCTGAACTCGTTTCAGGATCTAATTCTATTTATTTTTCAAATTGACGTAGACCTCACCCGCCCTTCGGGCACCCTCTCCTAATTAGGAGAGGGCTGGGGTGAGGTTAATATTGGAAATCAGGCCTGCCGTCATTATATACCGGAATTGCGCCCGATGTCAATACAATATATGACAACAAAAAGATGCTCCGGACAATCTTCCGTTGTGTATATTTATCCCTATATTTTCAGAAGTTAACCAATAGTTATACATGACGACATAAATTATTGCGCATGTTTTGAGTGTTTAGATCCTGAAATGGTTTTATCATTCCCGCGAAGCGGCAACGGTTTTATCATTCCCGCGAAGCGGCAACGAATTCAGGATGACATGTGTCATGCCGAACTTGTTTCGGCATCTATTGTTATCTACCCTGTGCATGTAAATCTATCGTCAGGGATAACGTATTTTTTACGAAAGGTTGTGATCATGGCAAAAACAGTATGGATGGCGTTCGTTTTTCTGCTCTTCGGCTCATTTACGTCCTTTGGGTCCCCCGTAAAAGCAAAAGCTCCAGCGGGAATTTCCATTCCGGTGAGTATCACCGAGCCTGCAGGAACGGCCCGCAGCGGCGAAGGGGTGCATTCCGGCATTCCCTTTGCCAAAGGAACGGTGAAATCCACGGATGAGCTTATACTTATCGATGCGCAGGGGAAAGCAGTACCTGTGCAGTTTGAAACGCTGTCCAGGTGGGATGACGGCTCCCAGCGCTGGGTGCTGCTCAATTTCATAGAATCGGTGGGGGCAGGCCAGACTAAAAATTACACACTGCGCACTTTCGACAAGCTCAGTGCTCGGCCTTCGGGTGCTCGGCCTTCGGGCGCTGAGCCTGTCGAAGCGACCTCCACCGAGAAGGTCTCTGTCACGGACGCCAACGATGTGTTCACCGTGGACACCGGAAGGGTGAAATTCGACATCCCCATCTATGCGGGAACGATGCTGGCCAATATCCAGCGCAGGGACGCCTCCGGGAACTGGGTGTCGGTTTCAAAGAACGGGATGGATGCCATAATCTGGCGCACCGGGGTGAAGAAATTCCGCTCCCGCATCGAGAACTGCACGGTTGAGAGCGCCGGACCGCTCAAGGCGGTGATCAAGATGGAAGGACATCACCTGTTATGGGACAACGCCACGAACAATTTCGACCCCAATGAGATCAGCACCTTTGCTTTCATCATGCGGGTGTTCGTGTACGCCGGGTCGGATGAGATACGGCTTCAGTATACTTTCATCAACGATGTCCGTGACAACAAGATACGCCCGAGCGAGCGGTACCATGTGTACGCCATGGAAGAACTGGCGGATTACAAATGGGTGAACGGCCACTGGGTGGAGCGTCCCAAAGCCATCAAATTCCGCGAGAAAGAGCTTCTGGATAACGATTACGGCCAGGTGAATGTGCACGATATCAAGCTTCATCTATCACTCGATGACGATTACACCGGCTACCGGTTCGGCGTGGCAGGAGGCGCCTCCGTTGATGGAAAGATCGACGGCCCGGTCGCCCTCGAACAGGTCGGCCCGGTAACCTCGTTCGATTACTATTTCAAACAGATGCCCTATCCCTGGGTTCCGTTCAAGGCCCAGGTAATCCACGGCAAAGGACAGCCCGTAAAGGAGTTCGATAAAGCCGAAGGCTGGGTGGAAATGCGCGGGGGAAAAGGGAGCGTTTTTGTGGGGAGCAAGTATTTCTGGCAGTATCACCCCAAGATTTATGCCCTGAACAGGAACGAGCTGGAATTCCATGTGTGGAACAAGCTCGAAGACCTTCCCGATCCTGAAATTGGTTTTGCCAAAACCCACGAGCTGACATTAAAATTCGGGGAGCCATCCGCCGCCTTTGACACAGGATCGCTCATGGCTGGACTGAACAAACCGCTCATGGCGGTCACAACTCCGGAACAGTATCTCACCTCCGGCGTATTCGGGACTTTCTTCCCCGCCAACTATACGGCCTGGGGCGATGTCGAGAGCTATTTCCTCAAGTCTTCGGAAAACGCGGAGCAAACCAGGGCCGCAGGGAATGTCTACGGAGTCCGTGATTTCGGCGATGTACCGGGGATACGGTATGTCCCGATTTTCTATAACCTGGAATACGATGTCATTCTTGGGGCTATGGTGCAGTACGCCCGAACAGGGAAGCGTGTGTATTTCGACGAATCCGACATCATGGCCTGGCATTTCATGGATATCGATGTGCTCCACGCCTCGAACGACCCATTGAACGAGCTGGGCCAGCACATGCATTTCACCGACCATGCCAAGGGTGAAACCCACGCCGGGCACGGCACGGTGGAAGGTCTGTGGCACTATTACTTGCTCACCGGGGAGCCGCGTGCCAAAGAAGTGGCAGTCGGCATTGCAGACTGGTTCTCAAAGATCGCAGCCTGGAAAAACTTCCTCGACTTCCGTGATGACGAGGAGCGCACCATCGGCTGGGCGCTCAAAGGACTGGTGTCGAGCTACCGCGCCACCCTCAACCCACGGTACAAACTGGCTGCCCAGATGATAGTGGAGCAGGCCATCGCCGGACAGGACAAGGATACCGGCAACTGGGATCATCCGCTCTACCCCAACGAGGACAAGCACCGTCCCACCTGTCTCGGCGGCAAACCCTGGATGGTGGGTATCATCCTCCAGGGGATGAAGCGCTATGATGAGGAATTTCACGACCCCAGGGTGCAGAAATTGATCCTGAACTCAGCCGACTGGATCATCTGGAGCAATTACGTCTACATGACCTGCATCTCCGCTGCCCCGAGTAATCCTTCAGCTACCCACTTCGACGGTCTATCCTATGCCTGGGAGATTTCCGGGAAACGATATTATCTCGATGAGGCGCTCAAAGGATTCAACAATACCCTGAATGGGTGGAAGGGCAATGCCGCCGGATCCACCATCAACGGCGATGTGGTGGAGCCTAATTTCAACATGATGCGCATAATCCAGCAGCAGGGTGATAAGGTCTGGAAGGACGGGAAGCCGGTGCTCGATCCGAAATCAGCGGACATTGTCAAGCAGATCCGCGCCAATCCGAAGTTCAAAGCCAAGCCGCAGAAACGCTACTGAGCTGTTGCCTTAAGCAAAAAGGGGTAATTTCATGAAAAATTCAGTGAAGCCTGCCGTTTTATTTCTTGTAATATCGGCATTTCTTTCCGGTTCCATACAAGCGCAGGGGCAGAAAAAACTTATTGCAGCGCCGGATATTGTTCAACCTGCTACTGCAGAGATGCAGCATCCCGAATTCTGGATTGCACGCGTAAAAGGCGATCTCGACCGTGTCATCATGAGCAGGGAACAAATCAGGGAGTTCAACAGGAAAAACAGTACGAGGAGTCTGGAAACAAAGGATATAAACGGCGTTTCTCATACAATTGACGATGTTGTGGTGCAGGGGAATTTTTTCGGTATTCATTTCCGCCTTGAGGACCCGCTGGAAATAAAGTCCATGAGCGGCGACAGCCTGAGGGTCTGGTTCAAGCGAACACGGGATTTGGTGAAAAGCGGCACGTTATGGGACAGGCGCTGGCTGCCATATCCTGAAACTTCAAAGCAGGAACTTCTCGATTCCATGAATGAAGCAACCTTGCCCGCTGTTGTGCATCCACGGTACGGTATTCTCGTGCGCAACACATTGAACAGGGGCGTGCCTACGAATGTGAAACTTTATACTCAACAGTATGGCTGGCTCGAAATGTTTCAGAATGCCGATCTCGACGCTTGCCTGCCTGTCACGATTCTCCACAAGTCAAAAAACGGGGACTGGTATTATGTGAAGTCTGAGTATGCTTTCGGCTGGGTATCGACCGATAATGTCGCGGAAGGATCGATACGTGAGATAAGGCGGCTTGCCGAACCCGATGATTTCATCGTTGCACTCGCACACAAGGTTCCGGTGTATGTCGATCGGGAGTTCAAAACCTGGATAATGGATTTATACCAGGGCTCAATGCTCCCGCTCGTGAAAAAATCCACCTCCGGGTACGAGGTCCGTGCGCCGTTCCGTCAGGCTGACGGTTCACTCAAAGAAGTTACAGGGTGGGTGAAGCCTGGCGCTGATGTGAGTATCGGATTTCAGCCGTACACGCAGAGAAATGTCATCGCTACGATGTTCAAACTGCTAAACCGTTCCTATGGCTGGGGCGGCGTTGACCATGAACGTGACTGTGTGGGCGCAATAAAATCCGTATTCAGGACATTCGGGATATTCGTTCCCCGGTGGACCACCTTCGAGCTGTACTATACCGATCATGTGACCTCCTTCCCCGCGAACACTCCGAAAGAGGTGAAATACCGGTATCTCGATCAGTGTGAGCCTGGAATAACCGTATGCGGTTTTAACGGGCATGTCGTCCTCTATCTCGGAGAGGTCAATGGTATCCACTATGTTATACACCAGAACGGGTACAGCTACCATGATGCTGACGGAAACGAAATCCGTGTAGGCAGGGTTAGTGTGAACCATACTGAGCTTGAGGGCGGGGCGGATATAACTCGCTGGACAGAATTGTCTGTCTTTAAACCATAAGGCAATTGCAAAAGTCGTGTTATATGTAAAAAAAAGAGTTTTTTAACTACAGCCCCCTATCCCTCAATCCCTTGCCGCTTCGCGGGAACGATGAAACCGTTTACCCCCGAAGGGGGCAAGGGAAGTCGTTGCTCTACAGTTACTTCCTGCCCCCTCCAGGGGGAAGGATGTCCGAAGGACACGGGGTCCCCGCTCGTACGTAGTACGTGCGGGGTGGATTGAAGGGGGCTGCATCCAACAATCTTGACTTTTGCAAAAGCCTCCTATAAATCATGGTTCAGACTTTTTCTCACTCATTTCCAGCATGTTCAGAAACAGTTTCTTCGCCACAACCGACTGGGGCCGGGTTGAAGCCAGCTCGGTGAGAATCGGCAGGGTGGTGATAAGAATCTGCCCGGTCCCGAACGGGACGCGGCTCAGAGCGTTGAGCACCTCGTCTGTTTGATTCGCGGCGAGGCCCACAACGGTTTCCACCCCCGCCCGCCCGAAGCGGAGCCCCCAGACATCGCCGCGGTAAAACACCTGGTATTCCCAGTTCATGGCCCGGCTCATGGGGAGACCGGAAAAAAGCGGGCTTTTGCCGACGAAAAGGTGTCCCTGTTTCCCCCAGTGAGCGCTGCCGGTGAATTTCACCGCCGGGTAATCGAATCCGGCCATACGGGCCGCCCAGGATTCGGCCTGGTCGAGGATAACGAGCGTGGTCCCGCAGGCCACACGATCCATGATCGGATCGGTTGGCCGGGAGTTCTTGGGAACGCCCAGGTTACGCACCCTGCTGTAGTCATGTGCGCCGATGATGAGATAATCGTAAAAGGGTACATTCGAATCGAAATCCTCTGCTATGACGCCCCTGCTTTGTTTCAGAAACGACTTGATCACCCCGCTTGTGTCGATAACCGCAATTCGGCCGGTGATCCCGGGACCTTTCAGATAATCGGCGACAAAGATGTCATCATATCCGGACGCCCGCACCGTTCCCTTTTCATCGGCAAGAGTCGCTTTCAGCTTCCAGTAACCTGGAGCGGAAACCGGCGGCATGCGGAAATCCTCCACGAGGAGCTGGCCGAATTCCTCTCCGCCCAGGATGGCAACGGGGAAGGATTTCGCATGAACGATTTCTCCGGAGGGATTTTCTAAGGCAAGAGCTAAGTTAAACTTCCCATTCAGATTCTTCTCGTTCACAATGTATATATCCGCAACCGTCACAGCTCCCGGAGGAAGCACCTTTTTACGAAGCTTTACCGCCACATAGAGCGGCTGGGTATAGTACCGGAGAATGGAGGGGTCGCCGGTGGGATTACGATAGGCGTCCACGATGTCTGTGTGGGTGGCTTCCGTGGCCCAGCCGTTGAGCACATATGCATCGACCTTGTTGCTGATCCGTGCGTTTTCAAGGATACGGCCGTGGAAGTAATGCATCCTTTCCCCCAGGGCAAGGGTGAAATCATCCACCGTGGGGAACGAAGACCGGTAACCGCTCTCATCCAGGAACCGGTTGAATGAATTGTACCAGTCCAGGTGTTCGCCCTCGCGCCAGCCGGTTGCGCCGGTGCGCGCCAGCTCGTTCTTTATTTTTTCAAGCTGAAGAGGACCGCCCATATCGCCTTCCTCGCCGTAAAAGATGATCTCGTCTTTGGAAATGGGATGCAGGGAGTCGCCCATGTCGGCGATGGGGTCGATGACATAGCGCAGGTAGTAGCGCGGGTTGCGGTAGAATTCATCCAGGTAGCCGCCCCAGCGGATCAGGTGATAGGGCGAAGTCCAGCCGTGGTAGTAGAGTTTCTGATCGAAGGGTTTCATGTGCATTTTCATGGGGTCGTCCGGAACTTCCGGAATTTTCGGGGCGATTATGCAGTTGTAGGTCACGATGCGCGAGGGATCGAGAGTATGCACCATGGTTATATTCTCTTTGTCGATTTCGGTCGGCGCGGCGTATGAGAGATCATCGAGGTTGAAAATCACCATGGAGGGATGGGAACGGTCGCGGATTACCATCCTCCGCAGCTTTTCCCTGCGCCAGGCCTGGGCGGCCGCATCCGGGGCGGGACGGCAGAGGTACCCTCCCGGCTCCTCATAGGCCAGCATTCCCGTTTCGTCGGCCATCTCGATGGAAGGGGGCTGGCCGATGGCCCGGTGGTAGAGCATCATGTTGAATCCCAGGCTCATGGCCGTTTCCATGTCCTTTTTCGCCATCTCCGGTGTGGGGAACATCCCGGCTTTCGGCCAGAATCCCCGGGTCATGGCGGCAAAAATGAATACCCGCTTCCCGTTCAGGTAAAGCCGTTTGTCGCCGTCCATCTCCCCTGTATCGAACCAGCGGAACCCGAACCTGCGGCTCATGGAATCCAACAGGCGCCCGTCATCGGAGGCGAAGCTTACCGCGGCCATATACAGGTTCGGCTCACGGATGTCCCAGAGTTTCGCTTTCGGGGCATCGACTGCCAGTGAGATTTCTTTCCCTGAGGGAGGGATGGTTTCGGATACGGTCTTTTCCCAGAGTACATCGGAGGGATTCTTCCATGCCTGAATTCTGAGGGTCACCTTCCCGCTCTGCGGCGCGCCAGAGGAGTTTCCGATGACCACGAATACTTCGGCCTTACGGGGGTCGGATTTGTTCTGGACATAGATGTCGTTCACCTGCACTGCATCCACTGCGCGGAGGAAGACTCTCCCGGTGATTCCCCCGAAACCGTGCACCGAGGGCAATCGGTTCTTTCCCCAGACTATTAGATTCTCGTCATTCCAACTAAAAGTGCCTCCGGGGTCGGTGATGCGCACATCCAGGCGGTTGTCGCCTTCGAAAGTTACCGCGCCGGTAACATCGACATCAAACGGGGTATTCCCGATCACATCGTACCCTGCCAGCTTACGGTTCACAAAAACCTCCGCCCGGAGGTTCACCGATTCGAACGCCAGGAGAATCCGCTTTCCCTTGAGGGCGGGGGCCGCCCGGAATGTAGTGCTCCACCAGGAGACTCCCCGGTAATCCCCGGCGATGCCAACTGGGTTGCCGTTCGCGCTCCAGAAATATTCCTCGACAGTGCCGGGGACGGAAACGGTGCGGTTGAAGGATTTATCCATGTTTTCCCAGCCGCCGGTTGGCGGATTAACCGGTAGAGAAGCGATGTCTACCGGGGGAAGATAGAGGTCGTCGTCTATCCACTGTGCGGCGCGGTCAAGCCAGATGCGCCATGAGGGTCCGGAAAGCTCCTGCTCGAAGCGTCCGGGAGCAGCGAAAGCAAAGGATGAACTCATTGCCAGGAGGAGGAATAAAGCCAGGTAAAACCTCTTTATGATATGCATGTCGGGCCTCCTTTCCAAAATTAATCGGGCTTTGCAAGGTTTGTTTTTTTTTAAATATAATGGAAATAAACCTGTCTGAACCAAGATTCGCATGATTACATGATTTGTTTGATTATGTTAATATGATTTATCATGGTAATCCTTGAATCCTGAAAATCATGGTTCAGACTTTCTTCTGGCCATCCCCCAGATATTTGAATTAATTTTTTGTAACTCTTTATGATGCTTATCGTTCCACGAGAATATATTTATGAAAATATTCTTGGGTTCAAGTCCACTTGAAGGACGAATCCCCCCTTATTAAGGCGAGGGCGACAAAAGGATAATATTGACATAAGTTATTATAAATAAATAAAATAAATGAATATTTAGCTTGACATGGCGGTTTAGATTTATTATACTTAAGGTATTGTTATGAAAGGAGATAAAGCC
>JAUYCD010000056.1 GCA_030692375.1 Candidatus Latescibacter sp.
CCGGATGTAAAAGAGTAGCGGAATCCCGATTCTTCAAGCGTTATAAGCGGAAAAGAAACAGAATAATGACGAATATAAGGCATATTTTCTTTGGCGGATATTAGCTGTAAATTATCCGCACCTATAATGTCCTCAAAACTGGGGATATTCCCACAAAGATCGGGATCATAATGATGATAAATCAATGCTTTGATTTGATTAGGCGAGATACCGGTCTGAAGTATTTTCATTAAGACAGTGGGAAAATCGGGGCGGCTTCCGCTGTCAATCAATACCGCCTCGCCATTATCGATAATAAGATAAGGATTACAATGCAGGTTTAATTCCATGTCATAGAATCCAACCCAATAAACATCATCAGCAATTTTTATTGGCTGGTCATAATTGAGGTTGAAGTTTATATTGCGATTCATGGATACACTCCTATCGGTGAGGTATTCCGTTTTTAACTGATTACTTATTCCTCCATATTCTGGGAAAGAATCGTATTTATTAAACAGTTACTATTGGAAATACAAAAACTTATTTAAGGGAGCTGTGAAAGAGTGTTTTCACATACCCCGGAATTGAAATATGTTATCTTTTTGCTATCAAGGGCATATAAATCAGCACTACGTGCTGACACAGATCTTAACCTAATTTTAGATTTTTTCCACCTTTTTTAATAATATAATATATTATTCTGATATTCCCCATATCAAAATTATGAGTAGTTAAAATTCGCAACAAGCTTGATGATAAATCAATATTACATATTCAAAGTCCTTTTACAAGTATTTTCTGCATGGCGGATTAACACTTGAGGATATCGGCAAGATATTCAAGCTAACGCGCGAGCGTGTGCGTCAGATTAAAGAGAAGGCATTGAGTCGTCTCAGGCATCAGAGTAGAAGTAAAAAATTAAGAACATATTTTATTGATCTCGTCCCCGAACATTGATCCTGATGGTATGTTAGTAAAAGGATCATAGTTTTTCCAACGTTTGATGTTCTAAAAATACCCTACGATTATGAATACCCATTAAAACTTCATTGCGCCGGAATTCAGATGGTTTATGATCTTTGCAGTTATCGGCATCATAAGCGAGCAAAATGAAATTTACAACTGTTTCCCGGGCTGAGCAGATCGCCCAATATGTGGCAGGGGAAGCCGTGCTAGTAGATTGTCGGGCTGTCGATGGATGCGGGACGTGTGAGGAATATTGGATTCAAACGGTCTGAGGATGCAGTTGTCCCATTGCTCATTAATCTTGGAAATGTTATTGCTTGAAATAGCCTCTTTTAGACAAAATTTTGTTGACAAACCCACTTTTTTATACTATCGTTCCGGCAGGTTCACCTTTCATCAGATAAATGAACCTTTTTGAATTTTACATTCTTCAATAACTCCAAGTAATACAAGCAATTTCTGCCATATTCTCTATTTCCTCCGTTTCAATAATTTCCCTTTATGAAGTCGTTTGACTTTTTTCTTCCCGCATATCTTCCCTGCTTTTCATGACCTCCGATTTTTTTGCACCGATACCCCGTAATCCGCTGCTTCATCCTTCATCCTTCTCTTTTTTCCTACTTCCACTTCCTGATATCCTGAAACCAGCCTTTCTTTTTCTCCCCGAGGGGATTACGCAGGGTGTAGGAGTCTTCGTTCACAAACCGGACATCCTCGATGGTGTAGAACGCCTGGGGGTTGAACCGTTTGATGGAATCGATCACATCCGGGATGTCGGAGCGCTTGATGACGGTGAACAGAATTTTCACCTTGTCGAACAGGCCTTCGGCGTCCACTACAGTCACCCCGTAATTGCGGGATTTGAAATAGTCCAGAAGCTCCTGCGCCTCGTTTTTGGTGATGACCCGGATAAGAACGGTACCCAGCGCCATATGCTGCTCGATGTACATCCCGACGAAGTTGCCTGTCGCGAAACCTCCCGCATAGGCGATGTAGCAGAATACATTGGAGAGGTTCTTCATGATCTGGGTCACCGCAATAAGCCAGATAAGCACCTCGAAAAAGCCGCAGAAGGGCGCCAGCCAGCGGTAGCCCTTGGTGACAAAAATCACCCGCATGGTTCCGATGCTCACATCCACGATCCGTGAGCAGAAAATCAGGATAGGCAGTATGACATAGATAAAAGTATTCGAGTTAAAAAATACCGGCCAGTCCATAGAATGGTATCCTCTGAAATTTAAAAATAGAGACATCTCGCAAAGTTCGCGAAGAAAGACGGGAAGACAAGTTTGAGGAAAACACGAAAACAAGTGTATAAAATACGAAAATCAGAAGGTAAAAAGAAGAGGAAACGGGGGATTGTATTCAAGATGGATTTAGTGAGCTGCCTCACAAAGAGCTATCTCATTTTGCACCTTGAAATTCATCGATTCGTTTTGGAGAAGAGCCCTATTTTAACGAATTGCAATTTCCATTCTCTTGCCTAGTGCTGAAGCAAACTTTTCGAGAGTTGACAAGCGAATATCTTCGGCATGGTTTTCCATCCGTGAAACAGCTGATTTTTTAGTATGCAGCTTCTCAGCAATCTGCTGTTGTGTCAGCCCTGCCTCTTCTCTTGCCTGTTTTAATAAAACGCCTATTTTAAATGTCTCGTATCCTGCATCAAATCCTTCGTTAAAAGATTTGTCTGCTTTTTTGCGTTTTCCAATATATTTTTTTACATCACTCATAGTATCTTACTCCCGTTTTATTTTTGATGATCCCGTTTTCGAGTTTCAGCTAATTTGATATGTTTCATCGGAGTTTTACGTGTTTTCTTGATAAATGCATGATTCAGGATAAGTAAATTCTTTTTAGCAAAGAAGCCTAACAATCGAATTGACTTTCCACCACTCTGTATTCTGATCTCCCATAAATTATCAGTTCCGTCAATTTTTTTGAAGTATTTTGTGGGAACTATGTCGATTTCTTCAATTAGTTTCAAAACCCAAACTACCTTCTGTGCTGTTTTCCCTGGCAATGAATCCAAGAATTCTTCAACAGGACAGAAACAAGACTGGGTTTTATAAAATTGAAGTTCCCACATTTGTCAACAGTTTTTCTATATCAATACCGAACCCTTGAAAATAAATCATCATCAATTACTCTTCTTATATAAACAAAAGGTTATTCCATGTCAAGAAAAAATCTAATCCAAAGCACAGCATAATATTGAAGAAGAAAATCTGAATCTGATTTCTTTTCTTCGGGGCTTTGGACTTCGGACTATCTTCTCATCCTTTATCCTTCATTCTTGCTTTTTCCCCCCTTCATTCTTGCTTTTTCATGTCTCTTGCTATAATATAGAGGAACAATATCCCATTCGTTCTCATTCACAGGAGGTTGACAGAATATGTGGTTGAAAAAAGCCCTGTTTTTTGTATTTTTCCTCGCCGTTTCAGCCCCGGTACTCCAGGCTCAAATCACTTCGCAGGACATCCAGAAAGCCCTGAACAAAAACCTGCAGCATCCCTACTTGTATTTCACCGGAGAGGAAAAGCCCGCAATCCTGGAGCGGATAAAAAACGACCCGGAGTGCCGTGACATCATCGAGCGTATGCTGGCGGAAGCCAACCGCTACCTCTACACCCCGGTCAATCCCCAGGCGCCTATGGAGGAGAAAAACACCCGGTATTACAGCAACGGCGAATACGACAACTATTACTACAGCAACCGCAATGCGGCGTTCAGCCTGGCGTTCGTCTACCAGATGACCGGCGACCGGAAATACGCCCAGAAAGCGTTCGAGTTTGCCGAGGCGGTCTGCGACCTCCAGACCTGGGTGATCCGGGCGCACGAGTTCCCCATCATCTACAGCCGGGTCATGCCCTGGAATGTTCCCGACGACCAGGTTAATTTCACCTTCGACCATGTGACCGGCGACACAGCCCGCATGATGGCTGCTGTATACGACTGGCTCTATACCGGCCTGGACAAACCTCAGCGGGACCGTATCCGCGGCGCGCTCCTGGAAAAAGCCATCACCCGTGTGCGCGGTAACTACGAATACCACTGGTGGGCGGTATCATATCGCTGCAACTGGTGCGGAGTGTGCAATTCCGGGCTGGGGCTGGCTGCACTGGCGCTTTTGACCGAGGATCCGAAGCTCACCGATGTTGTCGCGGAGTCCTATAACCGCATCGGCAACATGCTCGGCCAGATCGACCAGGACGGCGGCTGGCAGGAAGGCTGCGGGTATTGGTATTACGGCGTCCATACCTCGGTCTATTTCGCCGATGCGCTGAAACGGCTTACCGGCGGGCAGTACAACCTTTTCAATCACCCCCGGCTGAAGACCAATACGGTCAATTTCCCGCTTTACTGCTACATTCCGCCCAACAAAACAGTGGATTTTGAGGATTCCGGCGGCGGCATGGTCGGAGCGAGCTTCTTCTACAACAAGCTGGCCGCGGAAACGGGGAGCCGTGAGGCGGCCTGGTTCAGCAAGAATCTCATGAGGAGCGGCGGCGATGTTTTCGACATCCTCTGGCCGAAAAGCAGCGTTGCGGCGGAATTGCCAAGGCAGACTTCGCTCCTCTTCCGGGGGATCGACTGGGCGGTCATGCGGAGCGATTTCACCGATCCGGGGAAAGTGATGGTAGCCTGCAAGGCGGGGTTCAATAACGATCCCCATCACGGCCACCTGGACTGCGGGCATTTCATCCTCTACTGGAACGGCCAGGGATATGTGGCCGAATCGGGGCACTCCGCATACGATGAAAAATACTTCGATGCAATACGGTATGAGTATCCCCAGGCATCCAGTATCGGCCACAACGTTGTGTTCGTGAACGGCGAAAAGCAGATCATCGCCAAGCTGAAAGACCAGCCCATGAAAGAGGGTATCGGCGGCCGGGTACTCCAGTTCCGCACCTCCAACGACCGTGATTACACCCTCATGGACCCGACCCATGCCTATCCGAACAGAGAACTGAAAGGCTGGCGGCGTCATATAACTCTGGAAAAACCGCTTATCACTGTGGTGCTGGATGAAGTGAAATCCGCTCCCGGCGCGGAGATCGAGGCAAGGTTCCATTCTGAGGTGACCCAGCGGGCGAAAAAGGGCTATATGCTCCTGGAAGGCGGGAAAGGCGACATGGCGCTGATTCCGGTGGTGGAGGACGAATTTTCCTTCAGGCCCGGGAAACACGCCATCCTTGCGGTGCAAAAAACCGCTGCTTTCAAATGGGTCCCCTATATCGGCACCGTGCTGAAAGCCACGAAGGAGGACACGGTCATGGCCGCTGTCATCCTGCCGGTGGCAAACGACGCCGAGGCGGAGGGGATTGTCAAATCGGTCAGGAAATCCTTCGACGGCTCCGGGAACTACACCCTGTCCTTCGCCAAGAGCGGAAAGACCTATACCTACAAGTACAAGAAGGGTCCCGACGGCCTGGTGATGGAATAAAAAAAGTGGCAGAGTAACAGAGTTAAATGTTGATAGATACTGAAACGAGTTCAGGATGACGCGGACTCTTCGACAGGCTCGGAGTCCGCTGACCGGGCACTGAGCTTGTCGAAGTGCACGTGTTATACGTTGGTTTTGGACTTGTTTCTGCATCTTTTTGAAAGAAACGCAATAACATTTTACGTCCCATAGTGTTCTTTGAGTCTTTCCATAAGGGGAAGTGTCGCATGAAATCCTGCTTAAGAAACATCCCTCTCTATACCTTAATATTTATCCTGTCCCTGCTCATTTTATCACCAAGCATTTATTCCGATGTAACATCCCGGGATATCGAGAAAGGGCTCCTTAAAGACCTTCGCCACCCTTATGTCTATTTTTCAGTCGAGGAACGTGATGCGCTCAAGGAACGGGTCAAAACCGATCCGTTGTGCAGCGATTTCATGCAGAGGCTTACCGCAGAGGCTAACCGCCTGCTCTATACCCCCGTTTCCGCTGCTGCCCCGGAAAGGTCTAAAAATCCGCGATTCGAGGCCTCCTATGTGTTTGAACAGTATCTCACCGACAACACCAATTTGGCCTATACCCTGGCGCTCGTCTACCAGATGACCGGCGAAAAAAAGTATGCGGAAAAGGCGTTCGAGTTCATCGACGCAGTTTGCGACCAGCCTACCTGGGTGCATGGCGCACATGAATTTCCGGTGATCTATGACCGGGTCTGGCCCTGGGGCGCGAGAGATGACCAGGTGGTTTTCAGCTACGCCCAGTGGACCGATCACCTGGTGTTCGATATCGCCGCGGTGTACGACTGGCTCTATCCGGCGCTGGAAAAACGCCAGCGTGACCGTATCCGGGGCGCTCTCCTGGAAAAGGCCATCCTCCGGGTGCGTGGCAACTACGATTACCACTGGTGGGCGGCGGCCTACCGCTGTAACTGGTGCGCGGTTCTGAACTCCAGCCTGGGGATCGCCTCCATAGCGCTCCTCTCCGAAGACCCCCAGCTTACCGATGTCATCGCCGAATCATACAACCGTATCGGCAGGGTTCTCGACCAGGTCGGTGACGGCGGTTGGGCGGAAGGGGTCAGCTACATGTCCTACATGCTCGATGAATCGCTAAGGTTCGCCGATGTGCTCAAGCGGGCCACCGGAGGCCAATGCAATCTGTACCGTCATCCACGGCTGAACGATGCGGTGAAAACCCTCCTCTATTGCCAGATACCGCCCGGACATTCGGTGCATTTCGGAGATTCAGGCGGAGGTGGAGTCGGTAATTATTCCCTTCTCAATCAGCTCATGGCGGAGACCGGAAACCGTCAGGCCGCCTGGCTCATGAAGAACCTGGGACTGGAGCGACCCGCCAGTCTCTTGGGCTGTATCCGACCTAAAAGCACTCTTGAGCCAGCACTTCCCCCGGAAACATCCATCCGTTTCCGCTCAGTGGACTGGGTCATCATGCGGAGCGATTTCATCGACCCGGACAAGGTAGTGATCGCCGCCAAGTGCGGGCCGAACAACGATCCGCATCACGGCCATCTGGACGCCGGGCATTTCACCCTCTCCTGGAATGGGCAGGAATTCATCTGCGACCACGGCAGCGCCGGATATGACAAGGCTTACTTCGACAAAGACCGCTGGGACTATCCCCTTGCGGCGAGCATCGGCCACAATGTGGTGCTGGTGAACGGCGAGCAGCAGTTCTGCAGCAAACTGAAAGACCAGCCCTGGAACGAGAGCATCGGCGGGCGGATAGTAGAGTTCCGGCCAGGGAAAAACCGAGACTACGCGCTCCTCGATCCGACCGGCGCTTATCCGGGGAAAGAGCTGAAAAGCTGGCGGCGGCATATCATCCTAGAAAAACCCCTTATCACCGTGGTGGTGGACGAGGTCGCTTCTGCCCCGGGTGCGGAAATCGAGGCGCGGTTCCATTCATCCGCCCAGCAGACGGTCAAGGGAAAGTACGTATCGTTGAAATCCGGCGGAAGTGAAATGGCGCTGATACCCGTTTTGGAGGGTGATTTCACACTGCGCCCAGGCAAGCATGCCATCATGATGGCGCAGAGGAACGCCAGTTTCCGCTGGGTGCCCTATTTTGGGACAGTGACCAGGGCGGGCAGTGAAAGAACCGTGCTCGCGACGATAATTGTACCGGTGAGCGGTGACGGCGAATCCGAACAGGTGATAAAGTCAACGAAGAGAACTTTTGACCCCGCCGGAAACCTTGTACTAACCTTCGAAAAGGGCGGCAGGAAGTACGAATACCGGTTCAGGAAAGGGGCGGAAGGGCTGGTGATGGAATAACCTCACCCCCGGCCCCTCTCCTAGCCAGGAGAGGGGTGACTCGTTACGAACCTTATTTTACCCTCTCCGAAAGACGTGTTATGTCCCGAAATACTCCCGTACTGAAAACTGCCCGATTTCTGCGGCGGAACATGACAGATACAGAAAAAATCCTGTGGCGCGCATTACGAAGCCGGAAACAGAACAATACCAAATTCCGCCGCCAGGTTCCTTTTGCTCTTGGCGAATATCATTTTGTAGCGGATTTTTATTGTCCGGAGAAGAAATTGATTATCGAAATTGATGGAAGCATTCATAGGGAAAATGATATCATTGAATACGATCGATTCCGGGAAGATATTTTTAAAATTGGACAATATCAGATTTTGAGATTCAGTAATGAGCAGATATTGAATTCGATTGCAAAAGTGCTGGATAAAATAAAAATAGCTCTAACCTCACCCGGCCTTCGGCCACCCTCTCCTAATTAGGAGAGGGTACGATAGGCGTAATCGAGTCACCCCTCTCCTGACTAGGAGAGGGGCCGGGGGTGAGGTAAAAAAGGAACCTCAATGACCCGAAAACACCCTCTCCGCACCCTTCTCATCTTGGCGGCTCTCGCTTTTATCGGTCTTTCCTCTGCGGGGAACACCGCCCAACCGAAACCAGCCCCCGTGAAAAACGATTTCACCATCCCGAAAATCACCGAAAACTGCCGCATCGACGGAGTCCTCGAAGAGCCGTTCTGGAAACGTGCGGGTGCCCTCGACGGCTTCCGGGTAGATGCCGACCCGGAGCGCATTCCTAAAGCAGGAACAAAGGTGAAGCTCGCCTTCGATGACCGGATGCTTTACCTTGCCTTTATGTGCGATGAACCAGGGCTTGCGGGGCATGGGAACGAATCCGAGGCGCAAAAGGCTTCAGCGCTCGCGGGTGATTCCTGCGAGTTTTCCCTCTTCTCAAGGCCGGAGACGCCCTACTACTCTCCTTATCTCCAGCGGCTCGACTACATGAACGCAAACGATGCAGTGCGAACCATGCGTCGTTTCACGATCACCCCCACAAATGTACGCACAGAAGCAAGGGTTTACAAGGTCAGGTCGCATACGCCCTACATCATTGACGATTCCTGGAGCTGCCCCTGGGAGAGCGCGGTGAAGTTCCCCGGCGACTGCTATGTCATGGAGATGGCGATCCCCTGGGAGCACATCGGCGGCCTGCCGCAGGCGGGGCACACTTTCCGGCTTAACTTCGTCCGCACCCGGGCGGCGCTCGGAAAGGAAACCTCCTGTTTCAACTGGTATACCGGGCAGAACATCAATGTAAGACCCTTCGATTCGGCTAATTTCATCCAGGAATACCCCACCATCTTCGCTTCGACCCGTGTGGAGCCGGACTGCATGGTGCTCTCCCGGTTCATCG